>NZ_CAWNTB010000153.1:0-28718 GCF_963877065.1 Vibrio sp. V01_P9A10T6 | reverse complement strand
GCGCTATTCTTTTCTTCGAAAAGAATTTGGAGCGACACACGAGGTTCGAACTCGTGACCTCAACCTTGGCAAGGTTGCGCTCTACCAACTGAGCTAGTGTCGCAATGATTAATCGTATTTACGCTTAATCTAAATTTGGTTGCGGGGGCTGGATTTGAACCAACGACCTTCGGGTTATGAGCCCGACGAGCTACCAAGCTGCTCCACCCCGCGTCCGTATTGTGTCACCGTTAAGTACGGTGAAAACTTACACTCTCTAACAAGAGCATTTGTAGCGACACACGAGGTTCACTTTCTTTAAACAAAGAGTCGTGACCTCAACCTTAACTAGGTTGTGCAGCGCTATTCTTTTCTTCGAAAAGAATTTGGAGCGACACACGAGGTTCGAACTCGTGACCTCAACCTTGGCAAGGTTGCGCTCTACCAACTGAGCTAGTGTCGCAATGATTAATCGTATTTACGCTTAATCTGAATTTGGTTGCGGGGGCTGGATTTGAACCAACGACCTTCGGGTTATGAGCCCGACGAGCTACCAAGCTGCTCCACCCCGCGTCCGTATTGTGTCACTGTTAAGTACGATGAAAACTTAAACCTGTTCACTTTCTAACAAGAGAAAGTGCAGCGATACACGAGGTTCGCTTTCTTTAAACAAAGATGCGTGACCTCAACCTTAACTAGGTTGTGCGGCGCTATTCTTTTCTTCGAAAAGAATTTGGAGCGACACACGAGGTTCGAACTCGTGACCTCAACCTTGGCAAGGTTGCGCTCTACCAACTGAGCTAGTGTCGCATTCACAACGTTTCCGTTGTTCAGGGCTGCGAATTATAAGAGCATTTTCTTATGATGCAAGCCCTTACTGGCAAAAAATCTTTTTTTTTTTTTTTTGACGAAAAAGAACGCAAATATGGCGTATTAATCACAAAAACTGGTTAACACGCCATCACCAAAAAATGCCGTTCTGAAAATTAAATACTGAATATGGTCTTACGGTAGTACTGAAGCTCAGCAATAGACTCACGAATATCATCTAAAGCCAGGTGGCTACCTTGCTTAGAAAAGCCATCCAATACTTCTGGCTTCCAACGGCGAGTCAGCTCTTTTAGCGTACTGACATCCACATAACGGTAATGGAAGTAGGCTTCCAGCTCAGGCATATGTTTATAAAGGAAGCGGCGATCTTGCCCAATACTGTTGCCACAAATCGGAGATTTACCTTTAGGCACCCACTTTTCCAAAAACGTAATGGTCTGTTCAACCGCTTCTTGTTGTGTCACTGAGTCATGACGTACTCGCTCGACCAAACCGCTTTTGGTATGTGTGGTGGTGCACCATTCATCCATTTTAGCCAATTCAGCTTCTGATTGATGAACAGCCAACACTGGGCCTTCAGCCAAAATGTTCAACTCACTATCAGTCACAATGGTGGCAATCTCGATAATTTTGTGAGTTTCAGGGTCTAAGCCTGTCATCTCAAGATCAACCCAAATCAAGTTTTGATCGCTAAAAGACATAAATACGTTGCCTATATTGGTTTGCAGATAAAAAAGGTACTATACCCAAATTCAGATCCCCAAGATACCTTTGGACATTGGATCCAAACGGTATGATTTTGAGTAAAATCTCAACGTTGGATCAAAACGTATCATAATCATGAAGTAGATAATCGTGGCAAAGAAAAAGAAGCTGACGAAAGGTCAAGTACGACGCGTTCGTAATAATCAGAGTAAACGACTCAAAAAAGAGGACACAGTTTCGTGGGATGAAGCCATGCTCGGCACCGCAAAAACTGGGTTAGTGATTACTCGTTTTGGCCAACATGCCGATGTTGAAGATTTAGAGACTCACACCATCCACCGCTGTAATTTACGCCGAGGCATTGAAACGCTGGTCTCAGGAGATCGTGTTATTTGGCGACCTGGACTCGAATCAATGGCAGGAATCTCTGGCGTTGTCGAAGCGGTTGAACCGCGTAAATCGGTTCTGACTCGTCCAGATTATTACGACGGTTTGAAACCAGTAGCGGCAAACATTGATCAGATGGTCATTGTGTCATCCGTACTGCCAGAACTGTCACTCAATATCATCGACCGTTATTTGATCGCTTCAGAAACCGTGAATATTGCGCCGCTAGTGGTACTGAATAAGATTGATTTACTCAGCGATGAATTGCGTAACCAATATCAAGAGTCGTTACGTGTGTACGAACGCATTGGCTACAAAGTGCTTTTTGTCAGCAAAAAAAGCGGTGAAGGGATTGCTGAGTTAGAAGCGAAACTTGGCGGACGGATCAACATATTTGTTGGTCAATCTGGCGTCGGTAAATCCAGCCTAGTGAACGCATTAATGCCAAATTTGGAAGATGAAATTGAAGAAGGTGAAGTTTCTCAAGCATCTGGACTTGGTCAACATACCACCACTGCGGCTCGCTTGTATCATATCCCTACAGGCGGTGATTTGATCGACTCGCCGGGAGTGCGTGAATTTGGTTTATGGCACTTGGAAGCTGAAGCGATCACTGAAGCCTTTGTCGAATTTCGTCCCTTCTTAGGCGGCTGTAAGTTTAGAGACTGTAAACACGCTGACGATCCGGGTTGCTTATTACGTGAAGCGGTGGAAAAAGGTGATATTAGTAACACGCGCTTTGAGAACTACCACCGAATTTTAGAAAGCATGTCGGAAAACAAAGCTAACCGCCAATATTCGCGTAACAAAAAAGCGGATTTATAAATAGCATCGAGTTTTACCCCGGCAAATGTCCGCAGACTTGATCGATAAATTTTTTATCTGTCGCCATCGAATAATCCGTAAGCAATGGTGACTAACTGCTGACATGGTGAGAGTTTTTCAGTAACATCTCGCGCCCAAAGTGAAGAACATACAGTTAACATTGGAATCAGAGACAATGGATAAAATTAAAGTTGGACTGCAATACTGGATCCCACAACATGGCTTAACACGCCTGATGGGTAAACTCGCATCAGCGAAAGCTGGCGGTCTAACCACTGCAGTCATTCGTTGGTTTATTAAACAATATAATGTCAACATGGATGAAGCTCTGCATTCAGATCCTAGCCATTTCAAAACATTCAATGAATTCTTTGTTCGTGAATTGAAAGCCGATGCTCGGCCAATCAGTGACGGTGATAGCTTAATCACCCATCCGGCCGATGCTTGCGTTAGTCAATTCGGGCCGATTCAAGATGGCAAGCTGATCCAAGCGAAAGGCCACCATTTTACAGCGGTAGAATTGCTCGGTGGTGATGCCAAACTGGCGCAAGAGTTTGAAGATGGCGAATTTGCCACGCTTTATTTATCACCTCGCGACTACCACCGCGTACACATGCCTTGCGATGGCGTGTTACGTCAAATGATTTATGTTCCGGGCGATCTTTTCTCGGTTAACCCACTAACCGCCGAAAATGTACCGAACCTGTTTGCTCGCAATGAGCGCGTGGTGTGTATTTTTGATACTGAGTTTGGCCCAATGGCACAAGTGCTTGTCGGAGCGACCATTGTTGGCAGTATTGAGCTAGTTTGGTCAGGGACTGTCACGCCTCCGCGCGGCAATACCGTTTATCGCTGGGATTATCCAGCCCAAGGCAATACCTCTGTTGTACTGAAAAAAGGACAAGAGATGGGTCGCTTTAAGCTAGGCTCAACGGTGATCAACCTGTTTGCAAAAGATAAAATTTGCTTTGATGAGTCTATGCAACACAATGCTACAACGGTTATGGGTACTCCATACGCACAGCAACGTTAATCGCCATCTCTTAATGTTCCCTGCAAAATGCGTTAGCTCTGCATGTTCAGAGCTAACGCCTCTAGATATTTCGCTTTTTTCTTTATTGATAAAAAACAAAGCTGCTGCATATTCCTTCGCTAAAACTCAAAATTTCAAGCCGCGTCTAAGACCTTCATTCACATATCATTTACGCTAGTTACTTCAAGTTAACCTAATGAAGGTCATGTGATATGCCTACCATGAATACGGGAATGCTGATAAAGCTTGCGATCTGCTTTTTGCTGCCCATCGGTGTTTTACTGATGCCCATTGATGCAATACCGATTGATGACTTAACCTTAATTCAACATCGATTACTGGCTATTTTTTTATTGGCTGCTCTGCTTTGGGTATTGGAGCCAGTTCCTGTATTTGCCACCTCCATTTTGATCATTGCGCTCGAATTGGTGATGATTTCAGATAAAGGCTTGCATCTCTTTCGTTCGCCCCCCGCTGGGCATGATATCGGCGAGTTAATGAAGTACACCGATATTTTCAGCGCTTTCTCTTCACCGATTATTATCTTGTTCATGGGCGGCTTTGCACTGGCGATTGCTGCTTCTAAATATGAACTGGACAACAACTTAGCCCGAGTGTTACTCAAACCTTTTGGTACTCAACCCCGCTTTATTATGCTGGGGCTAATGTTGATCACTGCGGTATTTTCTATGTTTATGTCCAATACCGCGACTACTGTGATGATGCTGGCGCTGCTCGGGCCGATCGTCGCTTCAGCTCCAAAAGGGGATTTAGGCATCAAAGCCTTAGTGCTCTGCATTCCGATTGCAGCGAACACCGGTGGTATTGCCACGCCTATCGGTACGCCACCCAATGCGATCGCGCTGCAATATCTCACCGGAAGCAATAGCATTGATTTCTTTTCTTGGATGATGATGGGCTTGCCGTTTGTGATTATTCAGCTCACGTTAGCTTGGTTTTTGCTACAAAAACTATTTCCCTCTTCAGAAAAACAGATGGTGCTGAAACTAAACGGAACATTCCAAAAAAATTGGCGTGCAATCGTGGTCTACATTACTTTTGCCGCCACCATAGTTCTGTGGATGACCACCTCTCTACACGGCATGAACACCTATGTGGTATCTATTATTCCTTTGGCGGTTTTTACACTTACCGGCATTATGGGCAAAGAGGAACTGAAACAGATCAACTGGGACGTCTTGTGGCTAGTGGCTGGCGGGATAGCGATTGGAATTGGGCTAGATAAAACAGGGCTCGCTTCAGCATTAGCTCACGCGATTGATTACAGTTCTCTATCGCCTATCTCGGTCGTCATCACCCTGTCGCTCGTGTGTTGGATCATGGCAAACTTCATGTCCAATACCGCGACCGCTAACTTACTCATGCCGATCGCTGCCGCGATTGGCACATCCATGGAAAGCTTGGCCAGTATTGGTGGTATACAAAGTTTGTTAGTGGTTGTCGCCTTTTCTGCCTCACTGGGTATGATTTTACCTGTCTCAACACCACCAAACTCACTGGCCTATTCTACCGGGCTTATTGAGAGTAAAGACATGGCCAAAACAGGTCTGATTATTGGCGTTGTTGGCTTGTGCATTGTCTATGCTGCCGCGCTATTACTGACCTAACCTTTGGTGACTGCGACTTGCATTGAGCGTCAAGACTGAATGCAAGTCGCAAGATGAATCATCTCTATCTAAAACTCAGCAAAAATGACTCAACTGGATGAGTAATAATCGAGCTCGATCATATTAATCAACATCATATTTTCGTAGGATTAGCCTGTTTTAGTTATTCATTTATCTGAAGAACCATGAAAAGACCTCATCATTTGGCTGCAAATAAGCACGGGTGCCGTTAATTCATCTTTTTTCCGTTCTGATCTATCGACACGCTGTTGTCAAACCGTTCTAGGGGCATAACCCATGAGACATACCATCAAATTTAAAATTCAAGTGGCGATCGCCATTATCATTGCGATAGTCAGTGGTGTACAAGCTTGGATCTCCGTCAGCCAACTGCAACAGGAGACGACTCACGCCATCAATAGTGAAATGGAAAATGTCAGTCTCGCCACCAGCCGTTATATCAGTGATTGGCTTGGGATCCGCAGCAATATGATGTTGGCTAATGAATCTTTTATCGCCAGTAATGACAACGCAGATCAAGCGCTACTGGTCACCAAAAAAGGCGGTGATTTTCTTTCTGTCTATGCTGGCTTCAGTGATGGCAGCATTGCTTATGGTGATAAAACCGAAGATTGGCCAAGTGATTATGATCCAAGAACGCGCCCTTGGTATAAAGACGCAATGGCACAATCCGGCCTTATAATTACCGAACCCTACCAAGATTTTGATGGCAGCATCGTAGTCAGCTTCGCCAAAGCCTTTAAAGGTCAAAAGCAAGGTGTACTCGCCGCCGATTTAACCGTAACCAATCTCATTAAAGAGGTACTGAGTGTTAAACTCGATAACCAAGGCTTTGCGTTTCTAGTTGATGGCAATAACAATATTGTCGCCTATCAAGATGAAGCCTTAAGCCAAAAACCTTTAACCAATTTAAACAACGAATTAGATTCCCAGCATATGGCCAGCTTAGCTAAAGAGAATCGCGTTGATACTATTGTTTGGCCAAAGCAAGGCAACAAGTTGATTTACGTCTCACAAATACCGAATACTGATTGGTCGCTGGGCATTGTGGTGGATAAAGAGATGGCCTACGCCTCGGTTTCTGAGCAGATCACCTTTACCGCCATTGCCTCTTTAGTACTCTACATTATTATCGCCAGCATCAGCACTTGGGTTGTAACCCGCTTACTGCAACCACTGCAGGTATTGTCGAACGCTTTAGCGCAATTAGCGCAAGGAGAAGGCGACCTCACCCAACGCATCGACATTCGACGCATGGATGAAATCGGTGAATTGGCCGAGAAAGTGAATCTCTTTTTAAGTCAAATGCAGGAGATGCTGAAAGGGATCGTCAGCCGTAGCCAACAACTTTCCCAGCAAGCACAAGATGCCAATGACCTTTCTGCTCAAGCTTCCATGCGAGTTGAGCACCAACAAAATGATGTCAATCAAATAGCCACCGCGATTCACGAGATGTCGGCTACCGCCGCTGAGGTGGCTAGCCACGCCGAACTGACCGCTAGCGCGTCACAGGCATCGGCCTCAGCTTGTGATGACGGGCAGGCGGTTATCAAAAAGAATCGTGATTCCATTACTCACTTAGCCAATCAGGTCGATAGTGCGGCCAAAGTGATCCGAGAGTTGGAGAGCAATGCTCAAAGTATCAACCAGATCCTATCCACCATTCAAAGTATTGCCGAACAAACCAACCTGTTAGCACTCAACGCAGCGATTGAAGCGGCCCGCGCAGGTGACCAAGGCCGTGGTTTTGCTGTGGTAGCCGACGAAGTTCGTGTGCTCAGCCAACGTACACATGGTTCAACGGAAGAGATCCGCACCATGATAGAAACCTTGCAACGCAATACTCAACATGCGGTCGAGAATATGGAAGCCAGCACCAAACTGGCCGACCACAGTGTTGACTATGCCGAACAAGCTCACGACAGTTTAGTGCGGATCACGCAAGCCATTACCGAGATCAATGATATGGCCTTACAAATTGCCAGTGCCGCTGAAGAGCAGCGAGCCGTCAGCGAAGACATTAGCCGCAATACACAAGGTATCAAAGACGCTTCTGATGACCTTGCTAGTCAAACTCAGCAGAGCAGCCACAGCGCTCATGAAATGCATTTATCGGCAGAAGCCATGCGTAACGATATTCGCCGCTTCAAAGTATAAATCCCCTTGGCTTGCCTCTTTTAATCACCTTGAGGCAAGCCCATAAATTCCCTTTGTTTTCCCCTAGCGCTTAAGGCATATTGAGATCCTTCCCTCGTTCAAGGATGTTTACATGGGCTACGAATGGCTCGCGCTTGCTGCCGCGTTTCTTTGGGCAGTAGCCAGTTTACTGTCTGTTACTCCCGCTCGCCATTTAGGAACCTTTGCTTATAGCCGTTGGCGCATGGGCTGTACTTCTCTCATTTTAGTGAGCATGGCGTTGGCAACTGGCGGCTGGGCAACGGTAAACAGCGAGATGGTAACACCCATGATGTATTCGGGGTTGATTGGCATATTCATTGGCGATACGGCGCTGTTTGCGTGTTTAAATCGCATGGGGCCAAGACAAGCCGGTTTACTCTTTTCCTGCCATGCCGTTTTTTCGGCCATTCTCGGCTATTTTTTATTCAGCGAAAGCATGAGCCATGCAGAGCTAGTGGGCGCGACTTTTGTCTTTTCAGGCGTTCTAACGGCCATCTTTTTTGGCCGCCGAGGGCAAAATCATAATGCATTGGAAGCAATTAAAGGCCGAGTATGGGTTGGCATTACACTTGGCCTTATCGCGGCTCTATGCCAAGCATTGGGTGGGATCATCGCCAAACCTGTGATGCAAACGGGGATCGACCCCATCGCCGCTTCCGCAATTCGAATGCTCACCGCCTTCACCGCACACTGCTTACTGTTGGCTACTGGTGCAAAATTAGCACGCGCCACTCAAGCCATTACGCTGCCCATTTTTACCATTACCGCCATCAACGGTTTTCTTGCGATGGCGGTCGGAATGACGTTAATTCTCTACGCACTGCGTGAAGGCAACGTGGGTATGGTGGCCTTGCTCTCCTCAACCACGCCCATCATGTTGTTGCCTATTTTATGGATGTATACCAAACAGCGGCCCAACCGCTTCGCTTGGTGTGGCGCACTGTTTGCCGTGCTTGGGACGGGAATTTTAGTTTATTAAATGGCGCTAAAAAGGCACCGATGTTGATCAATAGGCTACCTTTATAGGCATTGATAGGGAGAATCATTGATCTTAACCTACTGCAATCGCTTCAAAGTGTAGTAAAATTACGCTAATTTCTGTTTAAGTTACTTTGAATTTGACGAGGTCATAACTATGTCAGCTAAGAAGCCAATGGCTTTAGTAATTCTTGACGGTTGGGGTTACCGTGAAGATAACGCACACAACGCAATCAGCAATGCACATACTCCAGTCATGGATAGCTTAATTGCAAACAACCCAAACACTCTGATTTCTGCTTCTGGTATGGATGTAGGTTTACCGGATGGTCAAATGGGTAACTCAGAAGTCGGTCACACCAATATCGGTGCTGGTCGTATTGTTTACCAAGACCTGACACGCATTACTAAATCAATTCTTGATGGTGAATTCCAACAAAACGAAGTGTTAGTCAACGCGATGGATAAAGCCATCAAAGCGGGCAAAGCGGTTCACCTATTGGGGCTAATGTCGCCAGGTGGTGTTCACTCGCATGAAGATCATATCTACGCTGCCGTTGAAATGGCTGCTGCCCGTGGCGCTGAGAAAATCTACCTCCACTGCTTCCTTGATGGCCGTGATACGCCACCACGCAGCGCCGAAGCCTCATTGCAACGCTTCCAAGACCTATTTTCTAAATTAGGTAAAGGTCGTATCGCCTCACTGATTGGTCGTTACTACGCCATGGATCGCGATAACAACTGGGAACGCGTACAAAAAGCTTACGACCTATTGGTTGAAGCCAAAGCAGAATTTACTTTTGATTCCGCCGTGGCAGGCCTTGAAGCCGCTTACGCACGTGAAGAAAATGATGAATTTGTTAAAGCGACAGAAATCAAAGCTGAAGGCCAAGACTCTGCTGCGATTGAAGATGGCGATGCCGTGATTTTCATGAACTACCGCGCCGACCGTGCACGTGAAATTACTCGTGCCTTCATACCAGATTTCAACGGGTTTGAACGTGCGAAGTTCCCAGCAATTGACTTTGTGATGCTAACCCAATACGCCGCCGACATTCCTCTGCTGTGCGCATTTCCACCAGCATCACTAGAAAACACCTACGGTGAGTGGCTATCAAAGGCGGGCAAAACTCAGTTGCGCATCTCTGAAACAGAAAAATACGCGCACGTCACCTTCTTCTTTAACGGTGGTGTTGAGAACGAATTCCCAGGCGAAGAGCGCCAATTGGTTGCTTCACCTAAAGTGGCAACTTACGATCTGCAACCGGAAATGAGCGCGCCTGAACTGACTGAAAAACTCGTTGCGGCAATCAAATCGGGTAAATACGATGCGATTATCTGTAACTACCCGAACGGCGATATGGTTGGTCATACTGGTATTTACGAAGCGGCCGTGAAAGCATGCGAAGCGCTTGATGAGTGTATCGGAAAAGTGGTTGAAGCGATTAAAGAAGTCGATGGTCAGCTACTGATCACAGCAGACCACGGCAATGCAGAAATGATGGTGAACCCAGAAACAGGGGGCATTCATACCGCACATACCAATCTGCCAGTGCCGCTTATCTACGTCGGTAGCAAAGATCTTAAGCTAAAAGATGGTGGTAAGCTTTCTGACCTAGCACCAACGATGCTTGCTCTATCGAACATGGACATCCCGGCAGAAATGTCTGGTCAAGTGTTGTTTAAATAACTCACCAACCACGTGCTATTGAGCCTCGATAAATATCGAGGCTTTTTTTCGCCCAAGAACTCGATTTGATTGCAAGTTTTGACATAGGGCTTTCGCCTCGCGGATGGCTTTGAGTATACTGACTCACTAATTTGTCGATAGAGACTTGAAAACGGATGAGAAACAAGCCTTCACCACACCTAATTACTATAACGACTTGGTGGCATGCACTTAGCCTAGTGATGGTGTTAGGGCTAGCTTGCCTCTCCAGCTCACCGTTAATGGCTGCCACACAACAAGAGCTAAAAGGGGTGAAAGGCGAAATTTCTCGTCAGCAGCAAGCGTTAAATAATCGACAAAAAGAGCTCGATTCGTTGCAAAATGCGCTTAAAAAGCAAGAAGTAGGCATTTCAAGTCTAGAAAATCAGATCAAAAACACCAAATCAGAATTAGTAGTGGCTAACGCTAATATCGCTAAACTCAAGCAAAAGATCACGGCCTTAGAAACACAACAAACACAGCAAACCGCCAAATTAGCTCAACTGATCAAAACCTATTACGCCACTCAGCGAGCGACGGCCTCATCTAACATACTCAATAATGGCGTGGAAGAAGATCGCATCAGCCAGTATTACCAACACTTGGCGAAGGCGCGCAGCCAAACCATCCAACAGCTTGAACTTACGCAAAAAGAACTCAATGAAAGTGAAAAACAGCTGCGACTTGAACGAGACCAAATCGCCTCTCTATTAGAGCAGCAGACCCAAAAGCGCACTACATTGGCAAAAACGCAGTCAGAACGACGCAGTACAGTGGGTAAAATTCAAAAAAGTATTTCCAGTGATAAAGTCTACTTAGCCGAATTGCAACGCAATGAAACGCGATTACAAGCAGAAATCGCCAAAGCAGCAAAACGTAACGCTGTGCTAATGGATGGGTTAGCGCCGCAAAAAGGCAAGCTACCTTGGCCAGTCAAAGGCAAAATCCTGCATGCTTTTGGTACACGCCAAAGTGGACAAATTGATTGGAAAGGCCTAGTCATTGACGCCAATTATGGTCAAAACGTCAAAGCGGTTTATTCTGGCACGGTCGTGTTTGCTGAATATCTACGTGGTTATGGGCTAGTGGTTTTGCTCGATCATGGCAAAGGCGATATGACCTTATACGGCTTTAACCAAAGTTTGCTCAAAAAAGAGGGCGATAAAGTCACCGCCGGTGAAACCATTGCTTTAGCGGGCGACACTGGCGGTCAATCTCAGCCAGCGCTCTATTTCGAAATTCGTCGCAACAGTAAAGCCGAAGACCCAACACGCTGGCTCAGTCGCTAGCAAAACACATTCATCACCCTGTTAATCCGGGCGAGCGTTAGTGTGATGAATAGTACGCTTCTACTTGAGTAATGAATTGGGTCAATTGTCTTTTATCCAACGAATTAATACCCGCCGCTGCTTCTCGCCCGCCTCCGGTTGCAAAGGCGCTGCATAACCTATCCGCTCCCTGTTTATTGGCTAATGGAGCACGTAGCGAAACGGTATAACCACCCGATGAATTTACCGTTAAAACCATGTGTGCCGCGGCGGGTGCTTGATTGGCTAGCCAATTACTAAACACACCACTCACTCGCTGTGATGATGCACAATCTGGCAGCTCGTACACGCTCAAACAGGCACTTTTATAGATAGGCTCTAACGACTGAGCGAGCTGCATATCTTGCTCATAAGCGTGCTGCAAATGATAAAAAGGGGAGTTGTCATCCTTCATTAAATCAAACGGTGAAGGATAAACTAGCAAGGCTTGGTACAAATCAGCGGGGTGATAATGAAGCTGCTCTATCGTCTCTCCATAACCGTTATAGTTAATCAAGGTGCCTAAGTTTTTTAGTTGTTCGGCTTGAGTGGTCGTTAGCCCCGCGTTGCGCGCTAAAGTATCCGCTTTAGCAATCAAATTATCGCCATAAGCTGCCACAATCGCCCACTCATGGAACGGACCACCTAACCACTGATCAATAATTAATGCCGTACAAGTATTAGGGTCCAAATCAATATGGGCGTCAAGCAGCGGAGTCTCGGGAACTGAGCCTGCATAGTGATGATCGGCATAAAACACCGTCACCCCCGCCGCAAGAGCCTGCTGTAAAGGTTGCTGATTCTTCTCCATCGAAATATCTAACACGGTCAGACTATCTCGGGATTGAAGATTAAGACGCTGGAGCAATTTGATATCACGCTTAACCCCAGTAACTAGGGTCGTCGTGCGAGGGTAAGCAAGCCGCAGCTGAAGAAGAGAGATGATGCCATCAGCATCACCGTTAAAAACGTCATAGTGCATATCAACACCACCCTTAGAGATGTATAGCTAAGAAGCTAACAGCTTCAAAGGATTAAGAACAATACTCAAAGGTTATAACTAAGCACACATTATGATGCGTGCATCGCCCGCACACCTTCCTCTAATAATAGAAGCTGTTCAAGACCTTGTTCCGTTGCTTTGGGTTTAACGACTGCGATCATCTGTAGCATGCCTTGATGAATCACTTGCTCGGTGATCTGCGTTTTGGAAAACATCGCTGACTGATAACTCAACCAACACGAAGCCGTCATATGGAGAGTGGTCACTAAAGATTGCATCTCTTCTTTCCCGACAGACAGCAATTTCAGCTCAACAAAAGCGTGCATAATATTAATGAGATTAGTTTGCAGCTTTTCTTGTACTTGAATGTACTCACCATGTAGTACTTCATCACGCTGCAGGATTTCCGGTAAATTGGCATAGAAAAAACGGTATTTCCACATCAAAGTGAAGATCGAATCAAGATAATGCTTTAACAGAGTTAAGCTTTCGCGCTGTGCCGCAATCGGCTGAAAACGTTCGAGTAACTCTGCTGAATAGAGAGCAAAAATATCACGAACAATTTCTTGTTTATTACGAAAGTGATAATACAAATTACCTGGGCTGATTTCGATATGTGCTGCGATATGGTTAGTGGTCACCGTTCTTTCACCATGTTCATTAAACAGCGCTAATGCAGCATAAACGATCTTATCTTTGGTCTTCATCTTGTCTTATTACCTCTTTACCTCTGTGAACCTGCTCCTATCAAATAACAGGATGAGAGTGAGAAACGGTGCATTATCGGCGATAAGGCACCGCAAACCTATTATTGATGGTACGGTTTAGACAAGGCGTGCACCGCATCAACAAATATGCCCGCATTTTCCGGTGGCACATCTAAATGGATACCGTGTCCGAGGTTAAAGACATGGCCCGTTCCACCATGGCCGAATCCTTCAAGAATGGTCGCCACTTCTTGGCGAATACGATCATGCGGAGCATAAAGCATGGATGGGTCCATATTACCTTGCAGCGCCACCTTGTCACCGATACGCGCTTTGGCGTCGGCAATATTGATGGTCCAATCAAGCCCTACAGCATCACAACCCGTTGCAGCAATCTGCTCCAGCCACATGCCACCGTTTTTGGTAAACAGAGTGACGGGTACGCGGCGACCTTCATTTTCACGAATTAAACCATCCACAATTTTGTGCATATACTGTAGTGAAAAGAGGTTGTAGTCGCGCGGCGTCAGTACTCCGCCCCAAGTATCAAAAATCATAACAGACTGAGCACCCGCTTTGATTTGTGCGTTAAGGTATTCAATAACACTGTCTGCCAGTTTATCGAGCAAGGCGTGCAGCACGCTAGGATCGGCGTACATCATTTTTTTGATCTTAGTGAAAGCTTTTGAGCTGCCACCTTCCACCATATAAGTCGCGAGTGTCCATGGGCTGCCTGAAAAACCGATCAATGGAACTTCACCTTGTAGATCTTTGCGGATCTGGCGTACGGCATTCATCACATATTGCAGTTCGCCTTCCGGATCCGGTAAGCCAATTTTATCGACATCGGCTTTACAAGTGATCGGGCGTTCAAACTTTGGCCCTTCTCCCGCTTCAAAATACAAACCCAATCCCATGGCGTCAGGAATGGTTAAAATATCAGAAAATAAAATAGCGGCATCTAATGGAAAGCGACGTAATGGCTGTAATGTCACTTCAGAAGCTAGCTCAGCATTTTTACACAGCGCCATAAAATCGCCCGCTTCGGCACGCGTTGCGCGATACTCTGGCAAGTAACGTCCCGCTTGGCGCATCATCCATACAGGGGTGCAATCGACAGGTTGTTTTAACAGTGCACGCAAGTAGCGATCATTTTTTAATTCAGTCATTCCGTCTTCCAATTTAAAGCTTGTTATTTTTTGTGGCGTTATTCTAGCACTGAATAAGCGCCAAAAACGGTGTGCTTTGCAAGCGAGATCATGTTATTAACTTTTAAATCAATGGTTAATTTGCAAGCAACCTTTAACGGTGTTAAAAATTTGTTCGCTAGCGAAAACTATAATTATAAACTGAGTACTCTGTACTCGGCATCTCATAACGACATCTTACTTACCCCCTCCTTCACCGGAGGGTTTTTTTTAGCAATGCGGCAGTGAATCTTTCTCGATTTCGCTTAACGTGTGCTCTATTAATGCTCTGGCTATCGTCCCTTCGGGCGCAACAGGAGGCAAAGCACTTGCTAAAAACCATTGCGCATTACTCAATTCACTATAGTCGGGTTTTATCGTGCCAGAGTCATATTCCGCCACAAAGCCCATCATCATACTCGATGGAAATGCCCAAGGCTGGCTACCAAAATAGTGAATATTTTTCACATGAATCCCCGTTTCTTCAAGCACTTCACGTGCCACGCACTGCTCTAACGTCTCCCCGACCTCTAAAAAACCAGCAATAACGGTATACATGCCGTTACGATGCCTTGGGTGCTGGGCCAATAAAATTTTATCCTGATTTCGTACCGCGACAATAATGCAAGGAAAGATACGCGGATAATGTAACGTTCGACACTCAGAACATTGCATCGCCAATTGGTTATGGTTTAGGTAATTTCGCCCGCCACATTGTGGACAAAAACGTAACGTTTGGCTCATGTGACCATATTGAAGCGCCTTGCTGATCGCCAAAAATAGTTCTGGTTTGACATGCAACAATTCGCGCAACGAAGTCATTTCTCGCTCGCCATCAAGATCGGCATCATTAACCCACATCACTGGGTAACCATCACAACTATCTACCACCACCGCTTTTTCTAAAGGCAGGGAATATTCGTCCGCAGATCCTAGCGGTAACTCACCATTTATGGTCCAGATCTCACTTCCGGAAACTACACACCAATAAGCGATTTTTGTATCACTATTTTTCAACATGTTGCGACCTCTCTTCTTGCAGTTACCCCATTTTACTGGCAATCTAAATTCATACCAGAATTTGTAACGTTCCAAATTTAGTTCTATAAATTCTAGTAAGGACAATGAGTTGTATCTACGAAGTGCAACCCTACGCAAAGGAAACGGTCACCAGCTTTGTGACCCGATCATGAGGGCATGGTCATGCTAAAAAAACTAAAACGCACACAAGAGCAATGGGGCGGTTACAGTGACGTTATTGATCACTGGTTAAACACGCGACAAACCTTAATTGTAGAGTATTGCAAATTAGCCGCGCTGCAACCTTGCACCGCCAAAACGAATGTTAACGGGCTTCCCTCGCCAGAAGAGCTGCAACGTTTTTGCCAACAACTGGTGGATTATATTTCCGAAGGTCACTTCAAAATCTACGATATGGTGATGGATAGGTGGCGTGCAACTGGCTTTGAAGCCACCGATGAAATTAATCAGACTTATGGAAAAATTATTGTTACTACCGAGCCGTTACTCAATTTTACAGATAAATACGCGGCAGTGAGTGATGAGGATGATCTCGAAAACTTTGACAACGACCTTTCGCTAATTGGTGAAATTATTGAGGTGCGTTTTGGAGTGGAAGATAGTTTGATTCAACTTATCGCGGACAGCTTGGCTATCCCTCCTGGTGCTTAATATTGAATATTTTGCTGTAATCATTCGCGTAGATTAATTAAGCGCAACAAAAAAGGCACCCGAAGGTGCCTTTTTTAATCAGCGCTGAGATTACTCTTCAGAAGAGAAACCTGCGTTTAGCAGTGCCGCTAGGTTATCTGTCGCTTGTTCAGCAGACGGGCCTTTTAGCTGTGCCGCACGTTTAGCTTGACGCTCTTGGTGGTAAGCGAAACCTGTACCCGCTGGGATCAGACGACCAACGATTACGTTTTCTTTCAGACCGCGAAGATCATCTCGTTTACCAGAAACAGCCGCTTCTGTTAGTACGCGAGTTGTCTCTTGGAACGATGCCGCAGAGATGAACGATTCAGTCGCTAGAGATGCTTTAGTAATACCTAGTAGCTCACGCTCGAAACGAGCAGGCTGTTTGCCTTCGGCTTCTAGGTTACGGTTTGCAACTTTCACTTGTGAGTATTCAACTTGCTCACCCGCTAGGAACTCAGAGTCGCCAGCATGAGTAATCGTACACTTACGTAGCATTTGACGAACGATAGTTTCAATGTGCTTATCGTTAATCTTAACGCCTTGCAGACGGTAAACTTCTTGAACTTCGTTAGCGATGTAAGACGTTACAGCATGGATACCACGTAAACGTAGGATATCGTGCGGAGTCTCAGGACCATCAGCAATAACGTCACCACGTTCGATCTTCTCACCTTCAAACACGTTAAGTTGACGATGCTTAGGAATCATTTCTTCATAAGTTTCGTCACCCTCACGAGTGATGATTAGACGACGTTTACCTTTGGTTTCTTTACCAAAGCTCACAGTACCTGTGTGCTCAGCAAGAATCGCAGGCTCTTTTGGTCGACGAGCTTCAAACAAGTCAGCTACGCGAGGTAGACCACCCGTGATGTCTCGGTTACCGCCAGATTTTTGTGGAATACGCGCTAATGTGTCACCAATACCAACTTCAGCACCATCTTCGATGTTAACGATCGCTTTACCCGGTAAGAAGTATTGAGCTGGCATATCAGTACCAGGGATCATGACATCTTTACCTTTCGCATCAACAAGTTTGATAGCTGGACGCATATCTTTACCTGCTGCTGGACGAGCGGCAGCTTCGGTTACTTCGCTTGAAGATAGACCCGTTAGGTCATCTGTTTGGCGAGAAACCGTTACACCATCAATCATATCAACGAATTGGATGCGACCAGCCACTTCAGTGATGATTGGCATGGTGTGCGCTTCCCAGTTAGCCACTGTTTGACCAGCTTCAACCGCGTCGTTATCACCTTTACTCAACACAGAGCCGTAAGGCAGTTTGTGTTTTTCTTTCGTGCGACCAAATTCGTCAATGATAGTCAGCTCTGATGCACGAGATGTGATAACCAGCTTCTTATCTTTGTTGATAACGAACTTAGCGTTGTGAAGTTTCACAGAACCTTTGTTCTTCGCTTGGATGCTGTTCTCTGCCGCAGCAGTAGAAGCCGCACCACCGATGTGGAACGTACGCATCGTTAACTGTGTACCCGGCTCACCGATAGATTGAGCAGCAATAACACCGACTGCCTCACCTTGGTTCACTAGGTGACCACGAGCAAGGTCACGACCGTAACATAGCGCACAACAGCCGAAGTCCGCATCACAGGTTACCACTGAACGTACTTTCATATTATCGACAGAGTTCTCATCGATAATCTGACACCACTTCTCATCAATCAGAGTATTACGTGGAATAAGTACTTCTTCAGTGCCTGGCTTCATCACATCCTCAGCCACAACACGACCAAGAGCCAGTTCAGTTAAAGAAACTTTAACATCACCACCCTCGATATGAGGCATCATGTCGACACCTTCTTGAGTGCCACAGTCATGCTCTGTCACCACAACGTCTTGTGCAACGTCTACTAAACGACGAGTCAGATAACCTGAGTTCGCTGTTTTAAGTGCTGTATCGGCTAGACCCTTACGTGCACCGTGGGTAGAGATAAAGTACTGTAGTACGTTCAGGCCTTCTTTAAAGTTTGCTGTGATAGGCGTTTCGATGATTGAACCATCTGGACGCGCCATCAGACCACGCATACCTGCAAGCTGACGAATCTGAGCAGCAGAACCACGAGCACCCGAGTCAGCCATCATATAGATGCTGTTAAACGATTCTTGTTGTTCTTCTACACCATCACGGTTGATCACGGTTTCAGAAGATAGGTTATCCATCATCGCTTTCGCAACACGGTCGTTGGTAGACGCCCAGATATCGATAACTTTGTTGTAACGCTCACCCGCCGTAACAAGACCTGATTGGAACTGTTCTTGGATTTCGCGTACTTCTTCTTCAGCTTCAGCAATTTCAGTGTATTTCGCTGCTGGTACAACCATGTCGTCGATACCAACTGACACGCCTGACAGTGCTGCATAAGCAAAACCGGTGTACATGATTTGGTCAGCAAATACGACCGTATCTTTCAAACCAAGCTTACGATACGCTTCGTTTAATAGATTTGAGATCTGTTTCTTACCAAGCTTCTGGTTCACGATGCTGTATGGCAAGCCTTTAGGCACGATTTGCCATAGCATGGCACGACCGACAGTCGTATCGACCATCTTAGTCTCAGTTGTGCTGTAACCATCTTCATCAACAACGGTTTCAGTGATACGTACTTTAACGCGTGCGTGTAGCGCCGCTGTCTTAGTACGGTATGCCTTCTCAGCCTCTTTAGGGCCAGCCAGGTACATACCTTCACCTTGTGCGTTGATTTTTTCGCGAGTCATGTAGTACAGACCCAAGACCACGTCCTGTGAAGGTACGATGATCGGATCACCGGATGCTGGCGACAGAATGTTGTTCGTCGACATCATCAGTGTACGAGCTTCAAGCTGTGCTTCTAAAGTTAGAGGCACGTGAACCGCCATTTGGTCACCATCGAAGTCCGCGTTATACGCCGCACACACAAGTGGGTGCAGTTGAATCGCTTTACCTTCAATCAGTACAGGTTCGAACGCTTGAATACCAAGACGGTGCAGTGTTGGTGCACGGTTTAGTAGTACTGGGTGTTCACGAATCACTTCGTCTAGGATATCCCAAACAACCGCTTCTTCACGCTCAACCATTTTCTTAGCTGCTTTGATCGTCGTGGCCATGCCGCGAGTTTCTAACTTGCTGTAGATAAATGGTTTAAATAGCTCAAGTGCCATCTTCTTAGGAAGACCACACTGGTGCAGACGTAAATATGGACCTACTGTGATTACAGAACGGCCTGAGTAGTCTACACGTTTACCAAGTAGGTTCTGACGGAAACGACCTTGTTTACCCTTGATCATATCAGCAAGAGATTTCAGAGGACGCTTGTTAGAACCTGTGATCGCACGACCGCGACGACCGTTATCAAGTAGCGCATCAACAGATTCTTGCAGCATACGCTTTTCGTTGCGTACGATGATGTCCGGAGCTGCTAGCTCTAGAAGGCGCTTCAAACGGTTGTTACGGTTGATCACACGGCGGTACAAATCGTTCAGATCAGATGTCGCAAAACGACCGCCATCTAGTGGTACTAGAGGACGTAGATCTGGCGGAAGTACCGGAAGCACAGTCAGGATCATCCACTCAGGGTTATTACCTGAGCTGATAAACGCTTCAACAAGCTTCAGACGCTTAGTCAGTTTTTTGCGTTTAGTTTCAGAGTTAGTGGTTTGTAACTCCTCACGCATCATCTCTGTTTCAGCGACAAGATCCATTGAACCCAATAGGTCTTTGATCGCTTCTGCGCCCATCTTCGCCGTGAACTCATCGCCCCACTCTTCTAGACGGTCAAGATACTCTTCTTCAGTAAGCATCTGACTCTTTTCTAGATCCGTCATACCCGGCTCTGTTACTACATACATTTCGAAGTAAAGAACACGTTCGATATCACGTAGAGGGATATCCATTAGCAGACCGATACGAGACGGTAGCGATTTTAGGAACCAGATGTGAGCAACCGGTGATGCAAGCTCGATGTGGCCCATACGGTCACGACGAACTTTAGTTTGTGTAACTTCAACGCCACATTTTTCACAGATCACGCCACGGTGTTTCAGACGCTTATATTTACCACAAAGACATTCGTAGTCTTTGACTGGACCAAAAATACGCGCACAGAACAGACCATCACGTTCAGGCTTGAACGTACGATAGTTGATCGTTTCAGGTTTTTTAACTTCACCAAAAGACCATGAACGAATCATGTCAGGTGAAGATAGACCGATTTTGATTGCATCAAATTCTTCGGTCTTATGCTGTGCTTTTAGAAAGTTTAATAAGTCTTTCACAATCAGCTCCTGTAAGGAGTTAAAAGGCGCTCGGCGAGCGCCTTTCTACCAGGATAATCCAGAGGGTTTACCGCCAAGATTACTCTTCGTCTTCTAGCTCGATGTTGATACCTAGCGAGCGGATCTCTTTCAGCAATACGTTGAAAGACTCTGGCATGCCAGGTTCCATGCTATGGTTACCATCAACGATGTTCTTATACATCTTCGTACGACCGTTAACGTCATCTGACTTAACAGTAAGCATTTCTTGTAGTGTATATGCAGCACCGTATGCTTCTAGTGCCCACACTTCCATCTCACCGAAACGCTGACCACCGAACTGAGCTTTACCACCAAGTGGTTGCTGAGTTACTAGGCTGTACGAACCTGTTGAACGAGCGTGCATCTTGTCATCAACAAGGTGGTTCAGTTTGAGCATGTACATGTAACCGACAGTTACAGGACGCTCGAATGCATCACCAGTACGACCATCAAACAGTGTTAGCTGACCAGAAGTTGGTAGGTCGGCTAGGCTTAATAGTTCTTTGATTGATGCTTCTGACGCACCATCAAATACTGGAGTTGCAATCGGTAAACCACCACGAAGGTTGTTCACAAGAGTACGAACATCACCATCAGACAGAGCAGCAATATCTACTTTCTGACGCGTATCGCCAAGATCATAAACCTTCTGTAAGAACTCACGCTGCTTAGACAGCTCTTGTTGTTCTTTAACCATTTGGTTGATCTTGTCACCAATACCTTTTGCAGCCAGACCTAAGTGAACTTCAAGGATCTGACCGATGTTCATACGTGACGGTACACCCAGTGGGTTTAATACGATATCAACCGGCTGACCGTTTTCATCGTAAGGCATGTCTTCAACAGGGTTGATCTTAGAGATTACACCCTTGTTACCGTGACGACCTGCCATCTTATCACCAGGCTGGATACGACGTTTCACCGCTAGGTAAACTTTAACAATCTTCAGAACGCCAGGCGCTAGATCATCACCTTGAGTGATTTTGCGACGTTTCGCTTCGAACTTCTTATCGAAGTCAGCTTTTAGCTCATCCCACTGCTCAGCAAGCTGTTCAAGTTGAGATTGTAGCTCGTCGTTTTCTAATGTTTGTTCTAGCCATTTCTTACGATCGATCGCATCAAGCTTCGCTTCAGAATAGCCACCATTGATCAGTACAGCTTTCACGCGCGCTAGTAGACCACCTTCAAGAATTTGGAACTCTTCAGTAAGGTCTTTCTTCGCTTCTTTTAGCTGCATGTGTTCAATTTCAAGCGCACGCTTGTCTTTCTCTACGCCATCGCGAGTGAAAACTTGAACATCGATAATGGTACCTGAAACAGAGTTTGGTACACGCAGTGACGTATCTTTAACATCAGAGGCTTTTTCACCGAAGATTGCACGTAGTAGCTTCTCTTCTGGAGTTAGCTGAGTTTCGCCTTTCGGCGTTACTTTACCAACTAGGATGTCACCACCCTTAACTTCAGCACCAATGTAAACGATACCTGACTCGTCTAGTTTAGACAGAGCCGATTCACCTACGTTTGGAATATCCGCTGTGATCTCTTCAGAGCCCAGCTTAGTATCACGAGCAACACAAGAAAGTTCTTGGATGTGGATAGTCGTGAAACGGTCTTCTTGAACGACGCGCTCAGATACTAAGATCGAGTCTTCGAAGTTATAACCATTCCAAGGCATGAATGCGATACGCATGTTTTGGCCAAGCGCTAGCTCACCAAGGTCTGTTGAAGGACCATCAGCAAGGACATCACCGCGAGCTACAGGTTCACCTGGCATCACAGTAGGACGTTGGTTAATACATGTGTTTTGGTTCGAACGTGTGTATTTAGTTAGGTTGTAGATGTCGATACCCGCTTCACCAGATACAAGTTCATCTTCATTAACTTTAACTACGATACGAGACGCATCAACTGACTGCACCATACCGCCACGTTTGGCAACGGCAGTTACACCAGAGTCAACCGCTACATTACGTTCGATACCAGTACCAACCAACGGCTTCTCAGCGCGTAACGTTGGAACCGCTTGACGTTGCATGTTCGCACCCATCAATGCACGGTTCGCATCATCGTGTTCTAGGAACGGGATAAGCGAAGCTGCGATTGATACTACCTGGTTGGTCGCAACGTCCATGTAGTCAACATGTTCACGAGGGTGAAGACCAGATTCACCTTTTTGACGAGCTGTGATCAGCTCATCTGCAAACGTACCTTCTTCAGTCAGAATGGCGTTTGCCTGCGCGATAACAAATTGACCTTCTTGGATAGCTGACAAGTAATCAACTTCATCAGTCACCACACCATCAACAACACGACGGTACGGAGTTTCTAGGAAACCGTATTCGTTACAACGTGCAAATGCTGACAATGAGTTAATCAGACCGATGTTCGGACCTTCTGGCGTTTCGATCGGACATAGACGACCGTAGTGAGTTACGTGTACGTCACGTACCTCAAAGCCAGCACGCTCACGAGTTAGACCGCCAGGACCCAATGCAGAAATACGACGTTTGTGCGTCACTTCTGAAAGTGGGTTGTTCTGGTCCATAAACTGAGAAAGCTGTGAAGAACCGAAGAATTCTTTAACGGCCGCAGAGATAGGCTTCGCATTGATCAAATCTTGAGGCATGATCGCATCAAGATCGCCAAGGCTTAAGCGCTCTTTCACTGCACGTTCAACACGCACAAGACCTACGCGGAATTGGTTTTCAGCCATTTCACCAACAGAGCGAATACGACGGTTGCCAAGGTGGTCGATATCGTCCACTTCGCCAATGCCGTTACGAATGGCGATCAACTTCTTCATCACTTCGATGATGTCAGTTTCGTCAAGCGTACCAAGCTCGCCGGCATCTTCACGCTCAATTGAGCTGTTGAACTTCATACGGCCTACTGTTGATAGGTCATAGCGTTCTTCTGAGAAGAATAGGCTTTCAAACAGCGATTCGGCTGCTTCTTTTGTTGGTGGCTCGCCAGGGCGCATCATGCGGTAGATTTCTACTAGTGCAGAAATACGATCAACCGTACTGTCGATGCGGAGCGTCTCAGACACAAATGGACCATGATCAAGATCGTTCGTAAATAGAACTTCAAGTTTCTTATAGCCCGCTTGTGAAAGATTCGCTAATGCTTCCAAGCTAATTTCTTGGTTTGCGCTAACGATGACTTCACCAGTTGCTTCATTGACATAATCTTTAGAAGCGACTTTACCAACGATGTACTCAACGGGTACTTCGATAAAATCAACGTTATCTTTTTCTAGTTGACGAATATGACGAGCCGTTACACGACGACCTTTTTCGACATAAACGGTACCATTTGCTTCAATATCAAATGACGCTGTTTCGCCACGCAGGCGCTCAGGTACCAACTCCATAAGAAGAGTTTGGTCTTTGACTTCAAACTTCACTTTTTCGAAGAACAGATCCAAGATCTCTTCTGTCGATTTACCAAGTGCACGAAGAATGATCGATGCAGGCAGTTTACGACGACGGTCAATACGCACGTATAGGTTATCTTTTGGATCAAACTCAAAATCTAACCATGAACCACGGTAAGGGATAATACGTGCGTTATAAAGAACTTTACCTGATGAGTGAGTTTTACCCTTATCGCTGTCGAAGAATACGCCTGGGCTTCGGTGCAGCTGGGATACGATAACCCTCTCAGTACCATTAATTACGAAGGTACCATTGTCTGTCATGAGTGGAATTTCACCCATGTAGACTTCTTGTTCTTTAATATCTTTTACAGTACCTGCTGGCGCGTCTTTATCAAAGATCACTAGGCGTAGTTTTACGCGTAGTGGCTTAGAATAAGTTACACCACGAATTTGACATTCTTTAACGTCAAAAACTGGCTCACCAAGACGATAGCTAACGTATTGCAGCTCAGAATTGCCGTTATAGCTCTGAATAGGAAATACAGAACGAAAAGCAGCCTCAAGACCGTATTGTCCTTCAGGATCCTGTTCGATAAACTTGTCGAACGAATCGAGCTGGATCGATAGCAGGTATGGAATGTCCAACACTTGTGGACGAGTACCAAAGTCCTTACGGATGCGCTTTTTCTCGGTATAAGAGTAAACCATGGGGTTCCTCAGCTCGCTGATAAGTGACCCAAACTGCCCACCAATTATTCAAAAATAAAGGGTCATAGGACAGTGACTAACAGCTGTTTACTGTAGTAACACAACATCACTCAAAAATGATAGTTTGTGTGCTTTTGCACGAGTATAAGCGTCTAAACAGCGGGAAAATTCACCCATACCCTACAGCGCAAAAAGGCCGGTGGTCAATAAACCACCAGCCATTAGCCTTGCGGCTAAGAAATTAAGTAATAATTACTTAACTTCAACAGTCGCACCAGCTTCTTCTAGCTCTTTCTTAAGTGCGTCAGCTTCTGCTTGAGAAACTGCTTCTTTAATTGCAGCTGGAGCGCCGTCAACTAGAGCTTTAGCTTCTTTAAGACCTAGGCCAGTTGCGCCACGTACTGCTTTGATTACAGATACTTTGTTTGCACCAGCAGCAGTTAGGATTACGTCGAATTCAGTTTGCTCTTCAACAGCTGCTGCTGCTGGGCCGCCTGCAACTACTGCAGCTGCAGCAGAAACACCGAACTTCTCTTCCATAGCAGAGATAAGTTCAACAACTTGCATTACAGACATTTCTGCAACTGCATCTAGGATTTGCTCGTTAGTAATAGACATAACAATTCTCTTTTAAGTCAACAATAAGTTTATTTAGCAAACAATAAAAAGCAATGCGAATTACGCAGCTTCTTTTTGATCGCGGACAGCAGCGATAGTACGTACCAGCTTGCCAGCAGAAGCTTCTTTCATGCACATCATTAGGCGTGCGATTGCTTCGTCGTAAGTTGGTAGTGTCGCTAGTAGTTCAGCGTCAGTTAATGCGCCTTCAAATGCAGCTGCTTTGATTTCAAAGTGCTTGTTCTCTCTAGCGAAGTCTTTAAAAAGACGCGCTGCAGCACCTGGGTGCTCGTTAGAGAATGCGATCAAAGTAGGACCTACGAATACGTCTTGTAGACATTCGTAAGCTGTGCCTTCCACTGCGCGACGTGCTAGAGTATTACGAACAACTCTCATGTAAACACCCGCTTCACGAGCTTGTTTACGTAGAGAAGTCATCGCGCCTACTTGAACGCCACGAGAGTCAGCAACAACTGCAGAAAGTGCACCACTGGCCGCTTCGTTGACTTCAGCAACAATTGCTTGTTTGTCTTGAAGGTTTAAAGCCATCTTGGATTTACTCCTGGTTGTCGTTACACCACTCACTATTATCACAACAGTGAGAGTTATTTCGGTGCAGTCCCAGAAGAAAGTTTATCTATTCAAAAAATAAATTATGCTTTCTGTCAGTTCGGGCACCATCTACGTAGGTACGATTAAGTCATTTATCAAACAGACAAATAACGCCTACGGTCTTGGACGGAGACTGGGTCATAGTTCTAAGAACTAAAATCAGCCCCAACCACAAATATTAGGCGCAGAATTATACACAAATTCCACACCTAATCAAATGTATTATTACGCTTGAGCGTTTAGCGTGTTCTGATCAACAGCAACACCAGCACCCATCGTAGTAGAAATGCTTACTTTCTTCAGGTAAGTACCCTTAGCAGAAGAAGGTTTCGCTTTCTTAAGTGCAACTAGAAGAGCTTCTAAGTTCTCTTGAAGTTGGTTAGTTTCGAAAGAAACTTTACCGATAGTTGTGTGGATGATGCCGTTTTTGTCGTTACGGTAACGAACCTGACCTGCTTTAGCGTTCTTAACCGCTTCAGCAACGTTAGGAGTTACAGTACCAACTTTAGGGTTTGGCATTAGACCGCGAGGACCAAGAATGGTACCTAGTTGACCTACAACGCGCATTGCATCTGGAGAAGCAACAACAACGTCAAAGTTCATTTCGCCTTTCTTCACTAGCTCAGCTAGATCTTCCATACCCACTAAATCTGCACCAGCAGCTTTAGCCGCTTCAGCGTTTGCACCTTGAGTGAACACTGCAACACGTACTTCACGACCAGTACCGTGTGGCAGAACAGTTGCGCCACGTACGTTTTGGTCAGATTTACGAGCATCAATGCCAAGGTTCACAGCAACGTCTACAGACTCAACGAATTTAGCCGTTGCAAGTTCTTTAAGAAGAGCTACAGCTTCGTTGATTTCGTATTCTTTAGTTGCGTCAACTTTCTCACGGATAGTGCGCATACGCTTAGTTAGTTTTGCCATGATATTAACCCTCTACCACTAAGCCCATTGAACGAGCAGTACCCGCAATAGAACGTTTCATCGCTTCAATGTCAGCACCAGTCATATCAGCCGCTTTCGCTTCTGCAATTTCTTGGATTTGAGCATCAGTAACCGTGCCCACTTTTTCAGTGTTTGGACGGCCTGAACCAGACTTGATGCCTGCAGCTTTCTTCAGAAGAACAGCCGCTGGAGCAGTCTTAGTTACGAACGTGAAAGAACGGTCGCTGTATACAGTGATAACAACTGGAGTAGGCAAGCCTTTCTCCATTGATTCTGTTCTTGCGTTGAACGCTTTACAGAATTCCATGATGTTAACGCCACGTTGACCTAGTGCAGGACCAACTGGTGGACTTGGGTTCGCCATACCAGATGCAACTTGCAACTTGATATAAGCTTCAACTTTCTTAGCCATGATATTTCCTAAATGTGGGTACAAACGCCAATCATCTGATCAGCTCCCCGGTTACTTTGTCATAAAGACGTGTAAATAAGGCGCGAAATTATAATCACATTTCACGCCCTTAACAACCCTAAAAGGTGTTTTTTTAATCAAGCTTATCGACTTGGCCAAACTCAAGTTCAACAGGAGTTGCACGACCAAAGATAGATACTGACACTTTAATGCGGCTCTTCTCGTAATCCACTTCTTCAACGGTGCCGTTGAAATCAGCAAATGGACCTTCATTAACACGAACCACTTCACCTGCTTCAAACATCGTCTTAGGACGCGGAGCTTCGCTCGCTTTCTCTAGACGATTAAGAATCGCATCGGCTTCTTTGTCAGTGATAGGTGCAGGACGATCGGAGGTTCCACCAATGAAACCCATTACACGAGGAACACTACGAACTAAGTGCCAGGACTCATCATTCATGAGCATCTGTACCAATACATAGCCTGGGAAGAACTTGCGCTCACTTTTACGTCGTTGACCTGCACGCATTTCAACAACTTCTTCGGTTGGAACAAGAACTTCACCGAAGAATTCTTCCATTGCGTGCATCTTGATATGCTCACGCAGCGATTGCGCTACGCGACCTTCAAATCCAGAGAAGGCTTGAACTACATACCAGCGTTTTTTAGGAGCTTCACTCATGTATTAAACCCTCTATACCCCAGTCACGAAAGCGACAAGACGAACCATAATGCCGTCGATGCCCCAAAGTGCTAGAGCCATTACGATACTTACAGCTAAAACGATTAATGTTGTTTGCATGGTTTCTTGACGTGTAGGCCATACCACTTTGCGAACTTCCATACGAGATTCACGTGCAAACGCAATCGCCGCTTTTCCTTTTGTGGTTGTCGCAGCAACACCGAGTGCTGCAATAATCAGCGCAACCACACCTGCAGCGCGAAGCACTACAGACATTTCACCATACAGGTAATTACCCACAACAGCGGCAGCTAACAGAGCAAAAGTGACAATCCACTTAAATGTGTCTGCTGCACTTGAGCTATCAGGAATTTCAGCATTGTTTGCTTTCATAAACCAACCTGTTACAAGTCTTAACATAGACGACAACAACCCCGCTGTTGCAGGGCAAATCCATAGCACAGGTAAAGCTACCTATACATACTCATCAAGATAGAAATGTCTCTATCTTAAATCCTTTGCACTGGCTTTATCGACCAACAAATCGACAACGGCCAAATTTAGTGCAGAAAAAGGGCATCAAATGATGCCCTTTTTGGTAGTCGTTAGTCAAATACTATTCGTATTTAAACGGCTAAATCAGCAATTAAGCGATAACTTTAGCAACAACACCAGCACCTACTGTACGACCACCTTCACGGATCGCGAAACGTAGACCTTCATCCATCGCGATTGGAGCGATTAGCTCTACAACCATTTGGATGTTGTCACCTGGCATTACCATCTCTACGCCTTCTGGTAGAGAGATATCGCCTGTTACGTCCGTTGTACGGAAGTAGAACTGTGGACGGTAGCCTTTGAAGAACGGAGTATGAC
>NZ_CAWNTB010000152.1:0-30186 GCF_963877065.1 Vibrio sp. V01_P9A10T6 | reverse complement strand
GCCTAGGCTTATCCAGCCCTAATTAATTTTCAATTAAAGATAAATATTAGGTTTTTATTTATTAGCAAATAATTCAGGCCAATACATTTTTATATAACCAATAGAAACCCAAACGACTAAGAAAGTAGCAATAGTCAATTCAAATAACCCAAATTGATGTAACCAGTGCCATTGCGGGTACTGCCCTTCAAAGAAGGTGGTTAAACGATGCATGGCGATAGCACTGATGACAGAAGGGAAGGTCACAGCAGCAATAGACGGTTGAAACTTGAGCCTGAGCAGACGGATATAGCAAAGGTAAATAAGCAGTGTCATGGTGATGGCAATGCCAGCCAGTGCGCCTGTTAATATTGGATCAGGATGAGGGAAGTTGACCAAATACGTCGCGAGGGTGAGGTTAATAGGTGCAGCCATAATCGCGAGTGTTGGGCGTGCGCGTTTAGGTAACATTCCAGCAAACACCAAACGATATAACACTAACGGCAGCATAAAAAAATAGATAGCGATACAGACAGAGACGAGTGTTTCTGAAAAGACAGTGTGGCCAAATTGCGTGCCAGCGAGCGAGCTACTGATTAACCCAACCGGATAAAGAAACCAGCTTGGTACAATATGGCTGATTTTAAAGTTCATGGCCTGAAAACTGAAGAAAAGCAGCATCATGGTGAAGTGCAGCAAGAGCGCGGTAAACCAAATAGGATAAGCAATGAGCGGTGAAATTAAAGCGAGATAATCACTTAAGATCAGTAAAGTCATGCTCATTGGAGCCATCAAGCTACCGGAAAGAGGGTGGCGAATGTCCTCCATGAATGTCTTGAAGCTGGTGAGGTATTTTAGCAAGACAGGCAGCAGTAATAATGCACCGAGCAGTGCCAAATAGGGGCGAATAATGAGACCGACCGAGGGAATATAAAGCGCCCACGCATGCCCGAGGCTGATCACACCTAATGCTAGCGCCGCTTGAGAGGGCGGTGTGCTTTGCACTTGAATTAACCTTTTCCAGTTCAACGATAAACTCCATGTCATCATTTGCTCTAGAAAATGAATAATGTATTTCTAGCAGCCAGCAAACGAGCGCATTATCAAGTTTATCGAGTTGTGGTGCAACATCTCACCTTCTAATTTGTTACTTAGACATAACAATTCGCAGCGGAGTCAATATTCATGAGTCTCACAATTACTCTTTTGGTGGAAGATCTTGTTGTTGCAGCTTGGCATTTTTCAAGGTGCGATGGAGCAACTGACTATAAATGGGTTGGCCGCCAAGTAATTGAGCGAAAATAACCGCGCCAAGGCTAGTAATAATCAGCGGTAAAATTAAATAATAATTATTGGTCATTTCAATAACTAACAAAATACCTGTAATGGGTGCGCGAACCGTTGCGGCAAACAGTGCACCCATGCCTGCAATGGCGAACATTCCTGGGTCAATCGCTAATTGTGGTAACAGTTCTTGCGCAATCAGGCCAAAGGCGTAACCAAACAGAGTACCTAATGCCAGCATTGGCGCAAAAATCCCGCCCGGAGCACCAGAACCAAAGCAGATCAAGGTGGTAAAAATACGACCAATGAACAAAAGCAGCAAGATAGCGGCACCATAGTCACCATTGGTGATATTAGGGATCAGTGAGATGCCACCCCCAGTCAATTCTGGAATATACAATAAAGTTAAGCCAAAACAGCCTCCCAATAGTGAACCCGTGAGTAAATATCGCTTACGATCATTGCGATGAATTCTGGCAAAAATATCTTGTGATAGTGTGATTAAACGGTTGAATAGCACACCGAAAATACCAAACAGTCCCCCAAGCAGCAGAAACAGCCACAGTGAAGCCAGCTCTGGTGCTTGATATTGCGGCATCTGGATCACAGCATGTTGGCCATTAATCACACGAAAGACGATATTTGCCGCTACCGCAGAGACAATAACAGCACGTACTGAAATGAGGGTATAGCGAAACTGCGGGCGCATCTCCTCTATCACAAACATGATGCCTGCCATCGGCGCATTAAATGCGGCAGCTAGGCCTCCAGCTGCGCCAGACGCTAAGAGTGAGTGGCGGGTATCATCATTTTTGATGCGGAAAATATCCGACACCATTCGGCCAATGGCTCCCCCCATTTGAACCGTGGGCCCTTCACGTCCCAAAACCATACCAGAACCTAAGGCGCCCATACCGCCAAAAAACTTCACTGGCAGTACTCGCCACCAACGAACGGGGCGCATACCATCCATCGCGCCTTCAATTTCAGGAATGCCAGAACCGGCGGCTTCGGGCGCAAACCGGTGCACAAGGAAATAACCGATAAACGCCAACGCTGCACTGATAAGAAAAGCGGCCAACCACAAGGGTAAGATATTACCAATCTCACTTTTTAACCACTCGGTGCGTGTTTCCGAAACCAAGTGCACAGCGGCTTCAAAGTAAGTACCAACAATCCCAGCAAGAATACCGACAATGAGTGAAAGAAAAAGGATTGAGAGTGGTGTTTTGTCCTTAGAGAGAAATTGGTTAATCGTATCTTTTGGAACTTTTGCAAGCAGTGACTGTTTCAATCTCTCTCTTTTGGTCATGTAAAAAAGGGCCTCGATTGGTAAATGTGAACATATTTTGTTACAGAATTATACGCGCCAAAGCCGTTAACTATAGCGTCAAAGCTGCAATGTTGATTTCCATATCTGGAAGATGGAGAGATTCTCTACTAAAAACGAGATCTGAGTTAAAAATGAGTTAAAAAAACAGAGATTGAACCTTGCTAAGCCAGCCAAATGAACCATAGTTAAAGCGTAAGGCAGATTCAGATATCGTACAGGGAGGAATTCAAGCCTTACCTACAATTTGGATGGAATCAGCAATATTTCAATTCTATGTCCTCGTTTATGATCGGGTTGCATCTATAGTCCTCCCGATTCGCGAACTCACGATTGAGTTACGAGGGGAAAGGCGCGCTCACCGTAGTGCGCCTTTTGTCGTTTATGTACCTCGGCTCATTGTTGCCTGTCTAACTGGCAAACCATGCACTGGCTTCTTATTTCGGTATATACTGCCGCAAAAGGAGTGCTGACATGACAAAAAAAGTACCAACTAACATTATTACCGGTTTTCTTGGTGTAGGAAAAACGACGGCCATTTTGAATTTATTGAAGAATAAACCTGCTGATGAAAAGTGGGCGGTATTGGTCAATGAGTTTGGAGAAATTGGTATTGATGGGGCGATGATGTCTGACCAAGGCGCGCTGATCAAAGAAGTACCGGGCGGCTGTATGTGCTGTACCGCGGGTGTTCCTATGTCTGTTGGAATTAACGCCTTACTTAGGCAAAAGCCCGATCGTCTATTAATTGAGCCAACAGGGCTTGGGCACCCTAAGCAAGTGGTGGCAACTTTAACTTCTGATCAATATGCACCGTATGTCGATTTAAAAGCCACGATCACTTTAGTGGATCCGCGCAACTTGCGTAATGAAAAATACACATCCAACCAAAATTTTAATGACCAATTGGCCAGTGGTGATGTGGTGATTGGCAACAAAGTGGATCAATGCACTAGTGCTGATGTGGATGCGTTTAATGACTGGGTGACTGATCAATCACCCGCGAAGATTTTTAGCAAGTTAGTCAAGCAAGGTGAGTTGCCTTTAGAATTATTAGATATTGAACGTCTTCACGGCGCAGCTTCTACTCATATTGAAGCGCATCACCATCATCATGCTTCGTTAGAACCACAGTTTGCCTTACAGCCGGGTAAAGCGTTTGTGCGCAAAGAAAATCGGGGCCAAGGTTATTTCAGTTGTGGTTGGTTAATCGGCGCTGAATACCATTTTGATTTTGATGAGCTTTTTTCTATGCTGAGTGCCCTGACCGCTGAGCGTGTTAAGGCGGTCGTCAATACCGATAAAGGATGTTACGCCTTCAACATCAACCAAGGAGTCGTTTCAGTGAATGAGATGAGCTTAGAAGGGTTTGAATCACGCTTAGAAGTGATTGACTCACAGCTCATGCCATGGGATCAACTCGAAGCGGTATTGCTGAAATTGGCGGGTATCTCTCAATAGGATCCAAAGAAAAAACCAACAAAGAAAGAACAAAGAAAAAATGAACTAAGAAAGGCGAACTGGAACGGCTTCGTCTTTCTCGTTCACTTTATAACTTCTTACAATGCGTTGAGCTATTTATGGCTGCCTTGTTGCGTGATCAACGCGTTCATCAGATAAAATCTGCCCATCTTTGATATTCACTATTCTGTGAGTTCGCTTCGCTAATGCGAGATCGTGAGTGACGACAATAAGTGTTCGTCCTTCTTGATGAAGCTCATTGAACAGGGCTTCAATTTCAGCGCCTGATTTTGAATCTAACGCACCTGTCGGTTCGTCGGCTAAGATAATTTGCGGATCATTGACCAACGCGCGTGCAATCGCCACCCGCTGTTTTTGCCCCCCCGAGAGCTGGTTGGGTTTATGCTGCATGCGATCGCCAAGCCCCACTTTTTCTAATAGTGTTGCTGCACGTGCTCGGCGCTCTTTTAATTTTACTCCGCGATAGACCAAGGGTAGGGCGACGTTATCGAGAGCATTAGCGTATTCGAGCAGGTTGAAACTTTGAAAAACAAAGCCAATTTTTTGATTACGAATATGAGCCAATTGATGGCTGCTGAGCGAGGCGACCGCCTTGTCGTCCAACTGATATTCACCCGATGTAGGAACATCCAAGCAACCGAGGATATTCATTAAGGTTGATTTACCCGAGCCTGATGGCCCTAGAATAGAGAGAAATTCGCCTTTTTGAATCGATAGCGAAACGCCGTCTAATGCTTTGACCAACTCTTCACCACTGTGATAGTGCTTGCTGATATTGGTCAATTGAACAAGGTTCGGTAAGTTTTGTTTATTCACTTTGTAATGCCTCTAATGGCGTAATGCTAGCCGCGCGATTGGCGGGAAACCACGCGGCAATCACACCGACAATCGCCAGTGCCGCGATCACAAGAAAGACAATCGAAAACGACAGTTCGGGTAAGGGTTTCCCTAATTGCTCAAACAGCATATTGCCTTCTAAGGGAGCGTATCTTAATAAGGTGATCAGCCCGTAAGTGGATCCTAAGCCAGCTAAACCGCCAAGTGACATCGTGAGCAAGGCTTGCACTAAATAATGGAGTTTGATGGTGGTTGGCGTAGCTCCGACGGCCATTCGTACACCGATGTCTCGCGTGGATCGTTTTACCGTGGCGTACATGACATTGGCAATACCAATGCCTGCTACGCCGAGGGTAATAAGCCCAATAATGCCCAAAAAGCCTTGTAGACCAAATAAGAAACGGCGCATGCTTTTTTGCCTCAATAGCATGTCTTCGACTTGCAAGAGCTGCGTATCTGAAGCACTGGCACCGTACTTTCTGGCAATCACTTGCTTAATCACTTGCGCGGCTTTTTCGCGATCAACCGTGGCATTGAGCTGCACATTGATCGCTGCAATCGCTGCGTTGGGGTTAAAACGTTGCCAAGTGCGAAAAGGCACAAATACCGAGTAGTCAATAGGGGTTCCTTGTTCTACCTCTGCACTTGTCTGCGCTATCACGCCGATAATGGTAAATTTTTCATCACCTATTTTTATCAATTGACCTACAGGGTTTATGCTCAGCGTCTGGGGTTCCAGCCAACTCCAACCATCCTCAGTATTGAACAGCTGTACTGCTGCTTTATAACCGAGTACAACCACTTTACGCTGCTGTTGATTATCGAGCGGGTTGATCCATCGCCCTCCTTTGGCTATCTCAATACCAGTTAAAGACTGATATTCTGGGTTAACCGCTAGCGGGCGCTGCCAGGTGCCATTGTCTTGATTACTGACGCGTTTATCCCATTGTGCGCTGACTTCAGCGCGTTGGATAAAGGGCAGTGCGCGAACAAGCTCAACATCATCCGCTTGCAAAGAGAGGGCTTTCCCTTCAAAAAAGCGTCCGGCGGTCTGGCTGGCATAACCCCCGGTCACATAGAGTAAATTGCCATTGCCACTTTGTGATGAGCGTGTCAGTCCTTGGCGTAATCCTTCGCCTGTTGCGAGCATGGTGGCGATGCAAAGTGTGCCCCAAGCCACCGCTAAAATAGTGAGTAGCAAGCGCAGTTTTTCGGCCGCCATCTCTTGATAAATTTGCCTGATAGGTAACATCATTATTAAGCCCTCGCACTTAAGGCGATGACGGGGGTGAGATTGGCGGCACGCTTTGCTGGGAAATAAGCAGCCAGCAGTGCAAACAACGTGGTGACGAGCAGTGACCAGCCTAGAGCTGGCACAGTGATGACTGGTTCGCCGAGCCAATCAGGTAAGCCGATGTAATTCAGTAATAGCACCACCAGATAGGAGAGGAGCATTCCGAACACTGCACCTAATACCACTAGCAACCCACCTTCTAAAATAAACTGGCGCAAAATGATCTTCGGTGTTGCGCCAATGGCTAAACGCACACCAATTTCCCGCGTTCTTTCCGTGACAGAAAGGAACATGATATTGGCGACGCCCAAAGCGCCGACCGCAAGCGTCATCGCTCCACTTGCCCCTAAAAATAGTTGTATACCTCGAAACAAGGCATTGAAAAACTGAGCACCGCTGCTGAAGTCAGGTAGGTTTATGGCCTCAGTATCGCTCGGATCAAAATGTTTCTGTTTGGCGAAGAAAGAGAGGATGTTCATGCGCAATACCGCTGCTGATATGCCTTCTGCGGGTTGGACAAGGAAAAGCTCAGGTTCACTTTGCCAAAGATCATTAAAAGCGCTGCTTGGGAGCATCACTTGGTTGTTTTCATTGTTTATAGAAATGCCTCTTTCTTGCTGCTGAGTGATACCCACGACCGAGAAAGGGATCGTATTTACTTTGATCGTATCACCAATAGATAGCTGACCAACTTGTGCCAGTTGCCAACCAAGCACCGCAACTCGGGAATGGTTTTGCTGATCGCTGGCGTGAATGCCGCGTGACCCCGCGGTTAGTTGCAAGTTGCGCAATGCTAAAAATTGAGAGTCGATCCCGCTGACGTAACCGGGAAGCATTCGGCCTTTTACATTCGTCACTTTAGCATCCCATTTTCCGTAGATGACCGATAAGGCGCTGATGTTTGGGTGCCGTGCCAAAGCGCGCATTTCTGGTTCTGAAAGGGTAATCGCTCGTCTTGCTGCAAGCCCTTGCCAAGGTTTGGTGGTTTGGTTGGGGAAAGCCATTTGTGTGTCGTTCATTAACAGAGCGAAAGATTGTGTATTGACGCGATAAAATCCTTCACCCAAGGCGACTAGTACTAAAACCGAAACAATACCCCAAACAATAGCAATGACCGCGAGGGCACTGCGTAGCCGATGGGCAAGCAGTGTTTGCACGACTTGTTGTAGGCTTGAGATCATGAGTGCAGAGCCTGAGAGAGCGAAGCGATCACGTCATCATCTAACTGCCCAGCAGCTTGCAGCAGGCCAATCCGCTGCTTCCAATATTGGTACAATCGCCGTTGTAGACTGTTTTTACTGTTAAACAGAGCGTTATGGGCGTCAATCAAATCAGAAGCTTCAGTCATTCCTGACTCATAAACGGTTTGTTTACTTTTTAAAGCTTGCTCTCTTGAGCTGACTTGTAACTGAGCCATCTCCACTTGTCGCCAATCCAGATGGATTTGGTTAAAGCCACTTTGAATTTTGCGTTTAATCTCGATATCTACCTTGCGCAGTACTTGCTTGGCGCTTAAGACTTGCAGCGCAGCCTGATCGACCGTGGCGCGTGTGGAACCATTCAAATCCAACGGAATTTTTAAGCTTAAACCTGCACTGAGATCCCCATCTCGACCCTGATTATTGTCTTGGTAAGAAACACTGCCAGATAAGGTGGGATAATATTTGGCTTTGGCTGCATCTCGGCCAAATTCAGAAGCGGCGACTTCCTGCTGGGCAACCAATAACTCAGGGCTGTTATTCTGCGCAAGCTTTAACCATTCAGTTTCGCTGCTGACTTGCATTGGCGGTTCAATGAGGTCGGTCGTTTTAATTTGGTCAATGTGCTGTGGGTCTTGATTGATGAGCGCGATAAGGGCTGACTTTTTCTCTTCTAGAGCGGCTTGCGCACTGAGTATATCGGCTTGCTCATCGACGTGGTTAGCACGCATGTCTTCCAATGCCGTTGATCGAATTTTTCCTGCTTTATAGCGCTGCTCGGTAATCTTCAGCAGTTTTGCACCTTCTACGAACTTTTGCTCAGCAAGTTGTAGATCGCCTTGCGCACTGGCGAGATCGAGATAGGCATACAGTAATGTTGAAGCCAGCTCATTATGTGCGGTCTTCACTTTTAATTGTGATGCCACATAACTTGCTTGAGATTGGTCGAGTTGTGCCCAATTAGCGCTATCCCAAATGGTTTGGCTTAATGTGGCACCATAGCCTTTAGTGTTGTTGCCATTATCATCCCATGAAGTATCAGCGTTGACTTCAAAAGAAGGTAAAAGTGCACTTTTGGTACTTCGGACCTCTGTTTCACTGATTTGAGATTGGATCTGCGCTTGTGAATAAGTAGGGTCAAAAGCTTTTGCGGCTTGCCAAGCTTGTTCAATAGTGATGGCGTGAGCTGAAAAAGTCACCGCGCCACAGAACGTCATTAGCGCGGCTGCTAGCGCATTAGGTTGAAAGGGGCGCTTAGTGGCCATCTTTGCCTCCCAATAAACTGTTGTCGATGATCACATCGTCCGCTGATAAACCCGCAATCACTTCCACATTAATGCCATCGGACAAACCTAACGTCACCGCGCGCACTTGGTAACCTTGTTCTGACTGATCTGGGATTAAGACTTCAGGTTGTTCACCGCTAAATCGTAATGCGCGCTCTGGAATGGTGACAACGTTTTCCACGCTCTTTAACGTGATCTGTGCGGTAGCAGAAAAGCCCGAGCGAATCACCATATTGTCAGGAAAGCGAATCTGGTTAATCTCCACTTCAAACCCATTATCAAAGCTGGTCGTTTCAGTATCACCTGGGTTATTCAACTTATCAGATTGAACCGCAACTTTGCTTAATACGCCACTGATTTCCGCTTCTGGATACGGTGCTAACGTTAAGCTGACGGCCATCCCTGCGGCGAGTTGCGCCGCATCATGTTCACTGACACTGCCTTTGAAAATCATGTCATTCATATCGGCAATCGACATCATTTCAGTCGCCGCTTGGCTTGAGGCAGTGGAGATGATCGGCTCTCCTACTTCCACTTTTAAGTTTAAAATGGTGCCATCAATGGGGGCGACGAGTGTGGACGTGAGTTTCGAATCGCCAACCGATGCTTCACCGCTGCGGATCAGCTCAAGGTTCTGCCTTTTTTGTTGCACTTCGGCTTGTTTTGATTTCAGCTCTGATTTTGCTTGGATTAGCTCACCGTAGTTTTCCGGCACAATCTTTTGTTCAACTAACTGCTGCAAGTTTGCCAGCGTCTGTTTGGCGGAATCTAAGCTCGCCTCACTTTGCATTAATTCGGTCGTCGCGTCGGTTAACGCTTGTGGTGTTGGATTTGGACGCACTTTGATCAAAGGCGTGCCCAAGGTGACTTGCTCGCCGACCCGATGATAAATTTCGCCGACAATCCCCTCAATTTGCGATTTTATAGATACCGAGTGAGCTGGCACGATTTGGCCAACAGCGATTGCCTGTTTGGCAATATTTCCCTGTTCGACCGTCAGAGTGGGGAAAGCCGAGAGAGATTCATTGCTATTGGTAGTTAGGTAATAGCCCCCGCTGATTAAGGCGGCGCTAATTACCGCGATGGCCCAACGCTTTTTCATGAACAATTCCATATCAAGGAGAAAATAAACAATGGTGGTATGACTTGAGTGTCATCAGAAGGTTCCTTCATGCTATAGAAGTAGCGCATAAAAACCTGTATTGATTTGTCATGATAATGTCAGCTAGAAACAGCAAACAGCAAACAGCAAACAGCATGCAGTTGTCTGTTCTGATGAAAAGGGCGATCATTGACCGCCCTGATGGTAATAGTAGAAATGAGGTGTAGCGTAGAAGGGAGCCGAGAGGAATTTAGCGCTTATTACGCAAATAACGTTTACGACGCTCTACTTTTTTGGCTGCTTTTTCCTCGGCTTCTCTAGCCGCTCGTTCTTCCACTTCCACTAACTCTTTGGTGATCATTTCAGGGCGTTCAAGAGTAATTTGGCCGAGAATACCTTGGCGCAATTCATGCAGTAGGATCTCCGAAGCTTTGTGCAGATCAATACGGCCACCGGGGCGCAGAGCACCACGTTTGCGGCCAATTTCTTCCATCCATTCAACATCAGATTGAGGTAGCTCATCGATTTGATAACGCTCTTGCAAACGCTCAGGATAAGCTTGCGCTAAATACTCAACAGTATAAAAGGCTACATCCTCATATTCCATTGCAGTATCTTTTACCGCGCCAGTAGCAGCTAGGCGAAAACCACTGTGCGGGTTTTCCACTTTAGGCCATAAAATTCCCGGAGTATCGGACAGCACAATGCCATTTTGCAAATTGATACGTTGTTGGCGGCGAGTAACGGCGGGTTGGTTACCTGTTTGAGCCACCGCGCGACCGGCTAAGGTGTTGATGATGGTTGATTTACCGACGTTCGGGATGCCCATGATCATGGTGCGAATATTTTTTCCCACTTCTTCACGATGTGGTGCCAACTTACGGCAAAGCTCCATGATCTTATGCACTTCTTGAGGGTTAGACGTGGTTACCGCCATTGCTTTCACCCCTTGTTCTTTCTCAAAATGGTCGATCCACAATTGCGTCATTTCAGGGTCTGCTAGGTCACGTTTATTGAGTACCTTCACACACGGTTTATTACCACGCAAATGGGAGATAAGTGGATTCTCGCTGCTAAACGGGATACGAGCGTCCAACACTTCGATAATCACATCAACTTGCGGAATGACCTCTTCGATCTCCTTACGTGCTTTATGCATGTGTCCCGGAAACCATTGAATTGTGTTGTTAACCATTTGAAAACTGCCTTTTAATGTAAAAATTCTGCTGGTGGAGGAAGAGAGTTTTTATTGATGTTTATGAGAATCATCAACAAGGTTTACTGATAACCACCGCAGTTTTAGATGTGATGATGTTAACATTTAATTGGCGAGGCTGGAATCTAAGCTGTGCGGTGAACTTTACGTGTTCTGTCAATGATGAGATGGCTTAGGATTGACGACGCTCGTGCAGTTACATCTCTTGTCGGTGAGAGAGCACTGAACCGAGCAAAAATTCGGTCAGATCGTGCTTGGTTAAGCAAGTTTTTGCCCAGCGGAGCAATTTATTGCTCAAGTAGTCAAAAGCCAAAGTTAACCTATTGAAATATAATAATTTAACACTGGCATTGCTTTTGCTTAGTGAGGGGTTACATTATGCGATGCGATTCACGAAAAAGGACCAAACCATGCCAGCCGCTCTTCGAACCATTTCTTACCAAGCGTTATTAAACGCAGAGCAAGCCCATATGCCAGCCGTAAGATTATGCTCTACGCAGGGGAAACCGTCATGATCCTCTCTTGGTTTCAACAGCAGCAAAATCATCGCTATTGGTTAGTTGATCGCAAGCTTCACAAGCAGGCCTTACAGCAAAATGGGGGCTTTGGATTTGAAGAAGCCGTGCCTCTGTTTTATGGTGCAATGTTTACTGAGGTGATGCCACTCTCTCCATGGTTAATCCCTGTTTCTGAATCGATATTGTCGCTCCCTGAAGCGTTACTTGAACAGGGTATTGGGCTGTCAAGCCATGCCGTGGGTGATGAAGTTTTGCAGCATCTTCGCAGTTTATTAATTGCCGGATTAGAGGGCGAGGAAGTGATGTTTCGCTTTTACGATAGGTCGGTCATTATTTCTATGTTAGCGCGAATGGATCAATCAGAAGTGAACCAGTTTTTGGGCAATATCAATCAATTGGCTGCATTAGATAATGGAGACCAAGGCCACGATTGTGATCAAGGCCACTTAGTCACGTTTGACAACACCTCGCACGCGCCATTTAATGCTCAGCAAGGCTCTTGGTGGGTGATAAAAGCGCATCATCTTGATAAACAAGAGAACTTACCTTTGTTAAAAGCTAACCTTGAATCTTGGTTATGGCAGCATTTCCCCAAGGCAATGGACCAGCATCTTACGCAAGGGCGTGATATCGCTTCCATGCTCACACCGTTTCTCTCTGCTGCTGAGCAAACCTTAACGTATCGTGTGATGAGTGCGGCCATCGCGGCGATTATGGGCAACGAATACTTGGCTCAGCCTAGCATGATAGAACTGATCAAAGACAATCAAAATGAAGAGATTAAATACGCTCTGCATGCCTTAAGTCGCCAATTACAACATGAGGGATAATCATGGATTCATTTAACCATTGCGTGCAGTGCAACCCCGAGAAAAACTGGTTGGAACTGGAGTTCATGAGTGAAAACGATGAACCGATTGATGGCCTTGCCGTCACCATTACGAACAAAATTACCTCCAACACACACACGCAAACCACCAGCGCTGGTAAAGTATTATTTGCAAATATTGCCGCAGGTGAATGGCGCGCTTCCGTCAGCCAAGCCTCTTTGTTAAGCGAAGTCGAAAAGTACGCCAGCCGTAAAGAAGGGCAAGAGTCGCCAGTGAAAACCCGTGCATCGGCAGAGCTGGATGCTGCTGAGAAAAACCCGAAACGGTATCACAGCACTACCATAGGTGATTTTTGGGATGAAGCCCCTCAAGATGAGTTTTTGCAAGAGCATCATAAAGGGATAGATACCAATGCCTCTGCGCAAAAAGCAGGGTTCAGCCTTAGCCACAACCAAAGTTACGTTTTCGAAATCAAAGCACTGCGCAGTTATATGCCAGTGATTATTGATACCGATGAATTTAGTTTGGTGAATAGTTATACCTTTGCGTTGTTGTCCAAATTGGCTTATGCGACTGATAAAAAAAGTATTGATCTAAAATCAGAGGATGACAGTACTGGGAGTATCGAAACAGTTATAAATCAGTTCAAGTCTAGGCAGTTGCCGATACAGTCTGGTAATCAAAAAGTGAGATGGCTTGTCGAGGAAATACCTTACAGCAGAGCGTTGAATTTTAAATACTACGATAACCGCCAGAAACATGCCCAAGGTTATATCCTGTTCAATGAAGAAATAGCTATTGTTTCGGTTAGAGGTACTGAGCCGAGTTTTTACGATAAAGATAGTGTCATTGATCCAAATTCAAAATTCATCATTACTAAAGTGGCTAACGGCATTGACGCTGTACTTAATTCGCCAGGTATAAATGACCTTGTTAAAACAGACTTGGATGCAGCACAAATAGCGCCTAATGAATTTGGAGGGGCCTATGTCCATCAGGGGTTCTATCAATATTCGATGGCGTTATGGGAAAGCACACTACTAGCTGATGATATTTTAAAAAACCATGCTACTAAACGATTTTATCTTTGTGGGCATAGTTTAGGTGGTGCTGGGGCATTGCTGCTCAGTGCATTGATTAAAGATAGCTTCAATCCTTCAGTATTGCGTTTATATACATATGGAATGCCACGGACAGGAACGCGCAGTTTTGTTACTCGGTATCAGGATATTCTGCATTATCGTCATGTTAATAACCATGATGGAGTTGCTCAAATCCCCATGACATGGGCAAATACCGATATTACAGAAGGACTCGATAAATGGGATGTATTTAGTAGCGGTATAACGTTGATTAAGAAAATGCTCACCGATAACGACGATGATAATTATCTGCACCATGGTCATTTATCACAGCTACTGACTTATCAAAAACCAGATCAGATTCTACTAACGCCCAGACAAACACAAGTGACGATGTTAGACATGGCAAAATTAGCCACTAATGATTCTGTCTCGCTGGTAAATAATTTGTCCGAAGCATCGATTGCTGAGCACGGTATGGATCATTATGTACCTAACTTATGGCAACAGCTGCTTGCTTTAAGTAATGAAAGTTTAATGACGCATTATCAAAAAGCGATATCAGCTCTCGATCAAGAAATTGCTACTTTACAGCAAAATTATCTCACCGTTAAACAAACTTGGGCTCGTTCTATCGGAGATGGCACACCTGCTATGGGAATTGGACGTTTGATGAGCGAGATGAATTCTATAAATAAGTTAATAGAGAACCGTAATCAGATTAGAGGTGAACTAAAGCAGATAGTCTCTGATCCTCAGCGCTTACCTTTAGCAAAATTATTAATAGCGCAGCAAACATTACCTGATGAAATCAAGGAACAACTGCAATGAAATTATTGAATAGCCTCACAAGGAAAAAAAGAATATCAATTATTTTATTATTCATTGTATTAGTTTTCCTTGGTTATGATTACTCCCAAAGCACTCAGCCGAATATTTGGGGCGATGAACCTGATGAATCCTATATTAAGATTACAGGTAAAAAACCTAAGGATGCCAAAGTCGATGCTTGGGCAAGATGGGGGGCTAGTGGGGATGAGTGTAAAGCACGAACTTTCAGCTTTTCTAATGTGAAATGGTCAAAGGGGGCAAATGTAGATTTGCATGTTACACATGATTTTGCTACGGATCCTAGTCGATACGAGTTAAGAATTCCCTATCAGAAATATCATGATGCATTAAACTGTGATGTTATACTCGGAGATATTGTAGTTCAAGCGTATAACGGATATGGTTCTGCTGGTTTTGCTCAACTTCGGATTTCACCTGCCGGTAAAGAGTATTATAATCGACCAATTGATTTTAAATTCTCAATTGCAGCAAAAGATTGTGAGCCTTATTATTCTGAGAAATTCAACAGATGGACGAAAGGTTTCGGGTGTTATTATTATGTTGATGAAAAGATGAAAAGCCAAGACCAAGAATTCAACGCCTACGACGTCTACTACGATTTCTCGAAATTCAATAACGACACCGTGATTCATTACGATATTTTAGCCGGTGAGAATTACCGCTCTGAGCCGTTAGTGCAAGAACAAGCCGCTGTAGCGCAATAATTAGGCATAATGAATGTATTCAATGATCACTTGATTACCTTCTATAGAAACATGCTGGATATCACCATCAACACTTATTCGGTTTTTTAAACAGATCGCTTTTACCTCGCTGGTGGCGGTCTGTTTCAAACTCGGTAGTACCCTGTGCGGCTCAATATGTAGATGACGACAGAATTGACTGATAAACGTCATCGATAAAGAGCTATCCCCTCGTAAAAGATGTGAGAACTCAAGTTGAGTAAGGTTAAGTCGCTTAGCCATCTCCATCTGAGTCAAATGCATTTTAGCCTTTTGTGACATCCATACATTGTATAAGGCTTGGCGATCCTCTTCGCTAAACACCATAGTCCATCCTCTTTTTGTTATCACCTTTATTGGTGGTGTGCAGAGTGACAAAAACGAGTTGAGGTAGTGTCAATGAGAGGTTAAGGCCAGTTTAAATTTTTAATCAATTTCCCTACCAAAACTCTTTCTTGCTCTCGGATTCTTCCTGTTTGATATCGAGCCACCGTCTCAAAAAATGTAAAGCGTGATTCAGTAGCGCTTACAGCCTGCTTTATGGGTTTTTATACTGAAAGTAGGCTTGTGATATTTCTATTGTTTCTTTTGGTTTGAAAATTAGTGCGTGGCTCTGATTAAACTGCTTTAAGGATTGTCTGTAGTTATTTTAATCATGACACTGATGAGTCGTGGCGTTTTTACGGTCAGATAATACCTGTCGAATACGGCCTAATAAAAGCTTATCGTATTTAATGTCTATAAAATACAATAAGTTATGTTTTTCTTGGGTTTTGGGGTTATTGATTTTTAGTGTTTAAAGTCGCTCAGGAATGGGTGATGCCTCTTGGTTGTTAATTCGTGTTCATCCCTTGTTATTTCGTTGTTATTGTTTTCGTTGTGAAAATTATTTCGTGATCATCGTCATTAAAATGAAAGCCAATTCTTTTAATTTGAAATGTAAAGTGGAAGTATAAATACGTACTTTGACACTAAGCCAATAACAACAATGAGGTTTGATTATGGAATGGATAATTCACGGAGCGGAATGGTTTATCGGACTATTTCAAAAAGGAGGAGAGGTGTTTACGGGGATGGTAACCGGTATTTTACCTTTACTAATTGCACTGCTGGTGGCGATGAATGCGCTTATCCGATTGGTGGGTCAAGAACGAGTGGAGAAACTGGCACAGAGTAGTGCTGGCAATCCGATCTCTCGCTATTTGATATTGCCAGTTATCGGCACCTTCATTTTCTGTAACCCGATGACATTGAGTCTCGGTCGTTTTTTACCTGAACGTTATAAACCTTCCTATTACGCGGCGGCTTCATATAGCTGTCACTCGATGAATGGTTTGTTTCCGCACATTAACCCTGGTGAGTTGTTTGTCTATCTAGGTATTGCTAGTGGCCTGACAACGCTCGGTCTGCCGCTTGGACCTCTTGCGGTTAGCTATTTGTTGGTTGGTATGGTGACGAATTTCTTCCGTGGGTGGGTCACTGACTTCACTACAACTATGGTTGAACGTCAACAGGGTGTTCAGTTAGAGCGTCAGGTTCACGTAGGTTAATGGAGCAATAAAAATGACGAAAGTATTACGTATACAGAAAGGTAGTGGCGGTTGGGGTGGCCCATTGGAGTTGCCGATCGAAGCCGATAAAAAGGTGTTTTACATTACGGGTGGTACTCGCCCTGCGATTGTCGACCGTATTGTTGAGCTTACCGGTTATGAAGCGGTTGATGGTTTCAAAACTAGTGTGCCCGATGAAGACATTGGTGTTGCGGTCATCGACTGTGGTGGAACATTGCGCTGCGGTCTGTATCCCAAAAAACGGATACCGACAGTTAATATTCACGCTACGGGTAAAAGTGGACCATTGGCTGAATTCATCACTGAAGATATTTATGTATCGGGTGTGCGTGAGTGTGACATTCAACTAGTAGGTAGCGAGGGTGGATCAATGCAACCACCACTAAGAGATGAACTCTCTAACGAGAGTCTGGCGACAAACAAATACGATACGAGTAAAAAACTAACTCAGCAAAGTGACAGCTTGTTGGCTCGGATCGGCATTGGGATGGGTTCGGTGATGGCGACCTTCTACCAAGCTGGGCGTGAAGCCATTGATACCATTTTGAAGACGATTTTGCCGTTTATGGCATTCGTATCAATGCTGATTGGGGTGATCATTGCCTCTGGTTTGGGCGATGTGATCGCGCATGTATTGACGCCTTTGGCGCAAAATCCACTAGGGTTAGTAACGCTCGCGTTGATCTGCTCGTTCCCGTTGCTTTCTCCATTCCTTGGCCCCGGTGCGGTTATCGCTCAAGTTATTGGTGTATTAGTCGGCACCCAAATTGGTCTTGGCAATATACCACCACATCTCGCGTTGCCCGCTTTATTTGCCATCAATGCTCAAGCGGCTTGTGATTTCATCCCGGTTGGGTTGGGTATGGCAGAAGCTAAGCCGAGAACCGTTGAAATAGGTGTTCCTTCGGTACTGTATTCACGCTTCCTTACTGGCGCACCTACCGTTCTACTGGCTTGGTTTGTGTCTCTATTTATCTATCAATAGGAGGTGAGCAATGTCGCCACTATATCAAGTCAAGATCGAGAGCATTGGTGAGTTTGCCAATAGTGCGTTGGAAGACGATATGATGATCATCTTCAGTAATATTGCCCCAAAAGATGCGGCAGAGTATTGCTTCATCCACACGCATGACGCACTCAAGGGGAATATCAAACCCGGTGGTGTGATGCAATTGGGAAGGTATCAGTATCCGATTACAGCGGTTGGTGAGGTGGTCAATCAAAACCTTGCAGAACTTGGGCACATTACCATACGGTTTGATGCCTTAGTTGAAGCTGAATATCCGGGTTGTCTTCATGTCAATGGTGAACGACCTCAGCAAGTGCGCTGCGGTGATGAAATTGTCTTTTTAAATTAATAGTCAGTATGGGTGCTCTATGCCTACGATGGGGCACCCTCTAAGTAAGGTGTAAGTTATGAGTAAAGTTGCGTTAGTGGTTGGTGGTGGTCAGACTCTAGGTGAATTTCTGTGCTTAGGTTTGGCTAATGAAGGTTACCGAGTTGCGGTCGCCGATTTAAATGGTTGCAGTGCTGAAAAGGTGGCTAATAGAATTAATCAAGAATACGGCCAGGCTACAGCACAGGGTGTGGAGGTAGATGCCACCAAAGAGCAAAGTGTAGTGAATATGGTTAGGCAAATAGATGAATTTTTTGGACGGATTGATCTGCTGGTTTACAGCGCTGGCGTAGCTCAGGCTGGCAAGATTGACGGTTTTCCACTGACTGCTTGGCAGCTATCGATTGACGTAAACCTAACGGGGTATTTCCTCTGTGCACGAGAAGTATCAAAAGTAATGATTCGTGAACAACGTGGTGGGCGCATTATTCAGATCAACTCAAAGTCGGGTAAAGTGGGTTCAAAGCATAACAGTGGTTACTCAGCGGCCAAATTTGGTGGGGTTGGCCTGACTCAGTCACTTGCGTTAGATTTAGCGGAACACAAAATCACGGTGCATTCTTTGATGTTGGGTAACTTGTTGAAAAGCCCTATGTTCCAATCACTGCTACCTCAGTATGCGAAAAAATTGGGTGTACCGGAATCAGAGGTTGAACAGATTTATATCGATAAAGTACCACTTAAGGCAGGATGTGAATATCAGGATGTTCTTAATGTACTGAAGTTTTACGCCAGCGATGAAGCCGCCTATTGTACTGGTCAATCGATCAATATCACGGGTGGTCAGGTAATGTTCTAATCCATCCCCCATGGATTAAGCCCTATGCTCCTAGAATAAGGGCAGCTTATATTGGGCAGGCGTTATGCTTGCCCCTTTTTGACAAGAGGTATGAGATGGACTCAACAACTGTACTTATTTATTTTGCTGCAGGAGCTTGGATGATACAGATCGTCTTAGGTTATTTGCAGATTCGATCTTTTAATCGGATGCTTCAATCTATGACTCATAAAGGGAAAGTCAAGATAGGCCGCACCCAAAGCCGATGGAAACCGCGTACCGTACTGGTGTTGGTTGAAGATGAAGATCAGCATGTTGTAGATGCCCAAGTGATGAAGGGTATTTCTGTATTTGCTAGACCAAAGACACTAGATCAACTCATTGGTCAATCACTACCTATCCCTGAATCACTCATATTTCAACTGGATTCTAATGTTCAAGAAGCGTTAAACGTCGCAATTTCTAGGCAGTAATGAAAGAATGTTCCCCCTTTTCCTTTTAAGTTGAAAGGGAACTATTGTAAACTGCTATCAGTTTAATAATGAAGTTGATGCTATGAATTTAGATAACAGAAGAGCGCAGTTGCTGGATTATCTGCGTGTTAATGGGAAAACGTCAGTGAATGATCTGGCCGATACCTTTGAAACATCAGGAGCTACAATACGCAGTGATTTACGTTCGTTAGAGGAAGAAGGGCTTGTTATTCGCCGTTACGGAGCAGCTGAAGCTTGTATCGCTAATAGTGTCATTTTGGAAGACCGTTCGATGGATGAAAAGCAGACGGTGAACCTTGAACGTAAATGCTTAATCGCTAAAGCCGCTTCACAACTGGTCAAGGATGGGGATTCGATCATTCTGGACTGTGGCAGTACCACACTGCAGATGGTGCCGCATTTTGAACAGGTGATGTCACTGACATTGATGACGAACAGTATTCACATCGTAAACGCAGTAGCGAATTTGGATGCGGAACATACTGTATTGGTTCCGGGCGGAACGTATCGCCGAAAATCAGCGTCTTTCCATGGCACGCTGGCAGAGCAAGCATTTAAACAGTTTTCTTTCGATAAACTCTTTATTGGTGCTGATGGTTTTGACCTCGCGCAGGGAACAACAACCTACAACGAAGCGTATCAAGTCAGCCAGGCGATGTGCCAAGCAGCCAATCAGATCATTGTCGTGACCGATTCAAGTAAGTTTGGCCGTCGTAGTCCTAACGTGGTGGTTCCGCTAGATAAAATCGATATAGTTGTCACAGATAACCTTATCGCAGCAGAGGATCGGACGTATTTGGAAGAGAAAGGTATCCAAGTGATCACCGTTGGCTCCTAAGTCACTCCATAAACCCCATTTATGAAAGGAGGCCAGTTGGCTTTCTTTTTATTTTGTCGCCGATTTCAATTTTTTACTTTTAAAATAAAAGTTATCGGTGATTGAATTCACGCTTTTCTCTTTTGCCTCTTTTTCAATATATCAATAACGGAAACACTCCAACTATCCCCACATAATTTAAGAGCCGAAGGTATGGATTGGATAATCGAGGGAGCGGAATGGTTTATTGGTCTGTTTGAGAAAGGCGGTGAAGTGTTTAGCGAAATGGTGGCACAAGTACTCCCAGTGCTGATCTGTTTATTAGTTGCCATGAATGCGCTGATCCGTTTTATTGGCCAACAGCGCATAGAAGTGTTAGCTCAGAAAAGTGCGTCTAATCCTATATCTCGCTATTTGCTCTTGCCGACAGTAGGAACCTTTGTTTTTTGTAATCCCATGGTGCTCAGCCTAGGGCGTTTCTTACCTGAAAAGTACAAACCTTCTTATTATGCCTCTGCCTCCTACAGTTGCCACACCATGAATGGTATGTTCCCTCATGTAAATCCTAGTGAATTGTTTATTTATCTAGGCATTGCCGCTGGGATCACTCAACAGGGCTTATCGCTCGGTCCTCTCGCTATTTCCTATTTGCTGGTTGGCTTAGTGACCAACTTTTTACGCGGTTGGGTAACCGATATGACGACTATGTTTGTGGCTAGACAACAAGGTGTAGTATTCAGTGATAAAGTCGATCTTAACGTGGTTGAGGAAAAATGATGACGGTATTGAAAGTAAACCGAGGGCAGGGTGGATGGGGTGGCCCGCTATTCATTCCGGTTGAGGTTGACAAGAAGATCATCTACATCACAGCAGGGACTCGTCCCCATTTTATTGATGAGATGGTGGCGTTGACGGGCATGCAAGCGGTTAACGGCTTTGAACATTTTGTTCCCGATGAACGAGTCGCTTGTGTAGTGATTGACTGTGGTGGCACATTGCGTTGTGGGCTTTATCCCAAAAAAGGTATTCCGACATTAAATATCCATGCTACAGGCCAAAGTGGCCCTTTGGCACAATATATTCAGGAAGATATTTATGCATCTGGCATACGCAGTGGTTGTTTTTCCTTGGTAGATGATCACAAAACTACGTTTTGTGAGCCAATCCTATCTCAGCCCCAATCCATTGACACGACGAAGAAGCTTAGCCAACAAACAGATAGCTTACTGGCTAAAGTGGGGATCGGTATGGGCTCGGTGATGGCGACCTTTAATCAGGCTGGGCGTGAAACCATTGATACCGTACTTAAAACCATTCTGCCTTTTATGGCGTTTGTTTCAATGTTGATTGGGGTTATTCTCGCGTCTGGGTTAGGTGATTTAATTGCTCATACTTTGGAGCCATTAGCAGGGAACCCGATCGGTTTACTGACGATTGCCTTGATCTGTTCATTTCCGTTTCTGTCACCCTTTCTTGGACCAGGTGCGGTGATTGCGCAAGTGATCGGTGTACTTATCGGGACTCAGATCGGTATGGGAAATATCCCACCGCACTTAGCATTACCCGCTTTGTTTGCCATAAATGCTCAAGCTGCTTGTGATTTCATCCCTGTAGGGCTTGGCCTTGCAGACGCTAAGCCCGAAACGGTACAGGTCGGTGTGCCTTCGGTACTTTACTCTCGTTTTCTTACAGGTGCGCCAACGGTGCTGATTGCTTGGCTTATCTCATTCTTCATTTATCAGTGAGGGCATATGCTTCAGTATCAAACGACGATTTTGTCCGCTGGCGATTATGCTAAAGACTCACTGCATGATGATATGGTGATTTTATTCGGCCCGAGCGCCCCTGATGCGGTGAAGGAATATTGCTTCATACACTCTGGATCTTCGTTGTATGGATTGATTGACCACAACACCACTTTATTAATTGGGGATCTCGGTTTTGTTGTGACGGCAGTCGGCAGTGTGGCGAACCAAAATCTTGCGGAGCTTGGGCATGTAACACTTAAGTTTGACGGTCAGCGAACCCCAGAATTGCCGGGTACCATCCATTTACTCGGTCCTAAATTAGAAGTGCTTCAACATGGTGATGTGTTGATGTTTGGTTAAAGTGGTGGAATGTGGCTTGATTGTGATTAGGCATATCTAAGAAAAAAGGCTCCTGTTTTAAAAGGAGCCAAATAGCTGGTAAGCGCTGTCGTATCGGTACGATTCATGAACTTGATAATGATATGGTTCATGATGATAGTGGGAGCTTCACCCAATAAAAGGGACTGATTTTGCAGAAGATTGACGCATAGCATCAAGTTCAGGATTAGGCTGTCGTTAGTATCGCTATGGGTTCGAATAGTGAGTAAAAATGACATGCGGAGATTTCAACTATAATTAACGAACAATTAAAGCGTGCCGCGCCGAATAAGGTCGCGCACAACAAGAAAGGAATGGGCAGCAAGATGAAAAAAATGCTGATGTTTCTATTATTGCTGCTTGGGCTGGCGGGCTCGGGGGCTGGCTATTACTTTCTTTATTATCTTCCCGAGCAAGAAGCACTGCAGGCCGATTCGTCGAGTTCGAACGATGAAGAACAAGTGCCAACTACTGAGACGGCACCTAAAACGGCCTTGCCACCAAAACCGCTCGTTAATGATTTATATGTCGATTTAGCAAGGCTCGGAGTAAGAGAAAAGCCCGATGCACAAGCATTTGTTGAGCGGGTTCTATACCGTGGTGATAAGGTTAAAATCTTGGAGCGCAAAGCAGGTTTTGGCCGCATTACCGATTATTTTGTCTATGAGGAAAACGGGCCTGAAGTCGCGGAGTGGATACCTCTGGATGGTCTAGTGGAACAAGCCCCGCTGATCACAGCAGAGGAGCGCCGTAAAACGATCACGCAGTACATTGCGAATTCGGATGATTTTAAACTCTATGAAACGGCTTTTGTGCAGAAAACCGATGAGTTGCTGAAAAATGAAACCTGCGTACCAGAAGATTTTGAAGAGCTTGGTGGCTGGGTTAAGTCACTCAAATATCAAGAACGTGAGGTTTATTTTGTGTATTGTGGTGGCCGCAAGTTAGCCAACAAAATTTACTTTGATATACAAAGCAAAGAAATATTTTACGCTTCTCATTAGCTAAAGTGATAAGAGCATTTAGATCTTTTTACTTGAGGCTTATGGTTGTCAGGAATATGATGCCTGCTTGAGTTGAGAGGAATGATTTTTCATGCATTGGCACTTTATTAAATATGTCTGGTTTACGCTTCTCGCGGTGGTTCTGCCTTCGCAAGCGTTCGGCTATTTAATTGAAAGTGAAACGCACAGTCACGCTGAACCTAAAGTCATCCCACAATATGGTGAAAAAACCTCGCTCACGGCCATTGTTCATCAGCAAACATTGCCTCAAGCTATTGCTATTCAACAACCTATCTCTGATCAACAAGATAAACAAACGGCTCCACCCGTATCAAAATCGCTTCACTCAGACACTTCTGCTGCAATCGTTACCGCATCTCGTTGGGGGGTAACTTCCCGAGTCGTTGAATACGATGGCCCCACTTTTGTCGATAACACGCCCAATTACGACGTCACCGTCGCTCCCTTTAGGCTTTATCTTTTTCCTGTCGCTGAGTTGGCGGCATGGCAAGCTCGCCCCTATAGTTCTAACCACAGAATTTCTGGTTGGAAAGAAACGAATGCCATGTATGTGGCGTTAAATAGCCAGTACTGATCCCTCTTACTTTATATCAAGTGACAAAGTCACTCGCTTGTTCATTTAACTTGTTCATTTAAAGTAATAACAACTCAGCTTTGCTGAGAGGATTGGTATGAAAAAAACACAAAATAAAAAGGCGTCAGCACGTCTTATTAATCACTATTCTGCGTGGAAGTATATCGTATTGGCCGCCACTTTGGTTGTGCTTGCCTTGAGCGCTATACCCACCTGGTACGGCGAACAGCCGTCGATTCAACTGCAAGTCTCCGCTAAAAATGAGACGCTTAATTCAGTCGTGGAATTAACTCATCTACTCGAAAAAAACGATATTGCGGTACAAAACATACAGCAGCAAGGTGGGAAAACGACCTTAGTCTTTGCTGATGAAGTTCAGCAAACGCACGCCAGAGAATTACTCGATGGTATGATTGAAAAAGAAGACAGTATTACGTTCTCTTACGTTTCGGTTGCACCAACATGGTTGACAAATTTAGGTTTTAACCCGATTAAACTAGGATTGGACCTGCGTGGTGGTGTGCAATTTTTGCTGAACGTTGACGTGGATAAAGCGTTCCAAGAGCAACGTGACAGCATGATCGATACCGTGAAAGATAAGCTGCGTGACGAACGTCTTCGCAGCGTGAAAGTTAGCTCTGAAGGTATTGATGGCTTCAAAGTAATGAGCAATTCAGCGGAAGATCTCAATAAAATCAATGCATTTCTTAAAGAGACTTATTCAGGGTGGGATATCCAACGCTCTTCTGATCAACTGCTGATCAAGCCTTCAAAACAGAATCGAGTCGATTTCCAATCAACGACGCTGCAACAGAACCTCAAGATTATGCGTGATCGCATTGAAGAGCTAGGCATCACTGAAGCCATGGTTCAGCGCCAAGGTGAACACAGCATTCGTATCGAATTACCGGGCGTGCAAGACCCATCACAAGCGAAAAACGTGATTGGTGCGACGGCGAGCCTGGCTTTTTATGAGGCGAAATCACTCAGCGAAGCGTTTACGTCGCAAGACATTGTGCTAAAAGATGAAAATGGCCGCAATGTTGTACTTACTAAACGCCCTGTATTAACCGGCGATCACATTGTTAATGCGCGCGCAGGTATTGACCAAGTGGGAATGTCTGAGGTCAACATCTCGCTTGACCACGCTGGTGGCAAAATCATGAGTGATTTTTCATCCAAGCATATCGGTAAACCGATGGCGACCGTGTACCGTGAATACACCACCAATGCCCGTGGCGAAACAGAGCGTAGCGAAAAAGTGATCAGTGTTGCGACCATTCAATCGCAGCTGGGTAGCCAATTTAGAATCACTGGTGCAGGTTCGATGGAAGAAGCACAGCAGCTGGCTTTATTGCTGCGCGCTGGTTCATTAACCGCGCCTGTGACTATCGTAGAGGAGCGTACCATCGGCGCTTCATTGGGCGCAGAAAACATTCAAAATGGTTTTGCCGCATTAGCCTTAGGTATGGCATTAACGCTGACTTTTATGGCGCTTTGGTATCGCCGTTTAGGTTGGGTGGCGAACGCGGCGTTGCTGTTTAACATGGTGTGTCTCATTGGCCTGATTGCCTTATTGCCGGGTGCTGTGCTGACCTTGCCGGGGATTGCAGGCCTAGTTTTGACTGTTGGCATGGCCGTCGATACCAACGTGCTGATTTTTGAACGTATCAAAGACAAAATCGCGGAAGGTCGCAGCTTTGCGCAAGCGATTGATACAGGTTTTAGCAGCGCTTTTAGCACCATTCTTGACGCCAACGTCACCACTATGATCACTGCCGTGATTCTGTATTCGATCGGTAATGGTCCAATCCAAGGCTTTGCCCTGACCTTAGGGCTCGGCATTATGACCAGTATGTTCAGCGGTGTGTTTGCTTCGCGTGCGGTTATCAATCTCATTTGGGGACGAGATGCTCGTCGTGATGTAAGGGTATAAACATGATTGATTATTTGAAAAGCCATATTCGTCCAATTCGTTACATCACGAGCGTACTCTCTGTGACATTGATGCTGATCTCGTTAGTGGCGTTTGGTGTGAAAGGCCTCAACATGGGTTTGGATTTTACTGGTGGGATGGTCACCGAAGTCACGGTCGATAAAACCCTCACCAACAAAGAGTTACTGCAAGCGTTGAAACCTACATTAGGGGATTCAACGATGCTCACCAAAGCAGGTGAAGAAGGACGTTGGGTTATCCGCTACGCTCTTCCTGAAAGCGATCAAGAGACCCCTAACATTCCAACTTTGCTCAGCGACGTCTCTGAACATGTGACGGTGGTGAGCAACAGTATGGTCGGCTCGCAAGTGGGGCAAGATCTGGTGGAGCAAGGTAGTTTAGCGTTGATGATCTGCTTACTGTGTATCTTAGGTTACTTGTGTTTCCGCTTTGAATGGCGTTTAGCGAGCGGCTCGTTGTTGGCCTTGCTGCATGACGTTATTTTAGTGCTCGGTTTCTTTGCTCTGACACAGATGGAGTTCAACCTAACCGTGTTTGCGGCGGTACTGGCGGTATTAGGTTATTCATTGAACGACTCTATTATCATTGCCGACCGCATTCGTGAATTGCTTGTGGCTAAGCAAAGCACGCCAACCAAAGAGATTACCGACCAAGCCGTGATTGCGACTTTCTCACGCACTATGGTGACTTCGGGTACGACATTACTCACCGTTTCCGCATTGTGGTTAATGGGCGGAGAGCCGCTTGAAGGGTTTGCCATTGCAATGTTCATCGGTATTATTTCTGGAACTTGGTCTTCAATCTCAATCGGGACTGTGTTACCAGAGTGGTTGAAACTTGAACCTAAACATTACTTGCCCGTAGTGGTGGATTCCGCGCCTTAGTATTTCTGCGCATGTCATTTAAAGTGAAGTAAAAAAAATCCGCCTTATGCACAGGCGGATTTTCATTGGTAGTTGACTATAAATTACGGTAGGAAGTGTAATTTATAGTTCTTTATCTTTACTCAGTGACAGCAACCAAAGTGAAACGGCGGCAACCACCGCAAAGCCGCCGAAGATAATAACAGGCATCGCGCTGTAACCAAGAATATGCCAAATCACCGATTCTAATGTACTCATGGGTTAATTCTCCTATTGCCAGCCTTCAACGCCTTGCATGTCTGGCAGTTTATGTGCAATACCTTTATGGCAATCGACACAGGTTTTTTCACCACTAGCAAGGGCGGTAGAGTGCTGTTTGGCACTGCGTGGACCTTGCTCTGAAAAATCCATGTATTCGAACTCATGGCAGTTGCGGCACTCTAATGAGTCATTATTTTTCAATCGTGACCACTCACGCTCCGCGAGATGTGCTCGACGTGCTTGAAACTTTTCGGGTGTGCTAATGGTGCCTAATACCACATGAGCAAACAACTCTTTGGAGGCTTGCACTTTGCGGATAATCTTGTCTGTCCACTCATGAGGAACATGGCAGTCAGAGCAGATAGCACGTACTCCGGAACGGTTAGAATAGTGAATCGTCTCTTGGATCTCAGCCACAATCGGTGCATGACAGCCTGAGCAGAATTCTTCTGAGTTTGTTGCTTCCATACCGGTGTTAAATGCGCCCCAAAATAGCAGACCACCTGCAAACCCCATGAACAATACGATGCCAACGGCCGCTTTACTTGGGCTTGTGAGCCTTTTCCAAAACGCTTTTAATAATTTCATAAATAGCCTCTTAAGTTATTATCTGGCTACGATTAGCGAAGTGAATCAACGGATTTGAACTCATTTTCCACCAAAGGCTTCGCAATGGCTTGCGGTACATGGCACTGTAAACAGAAGTAACGGCGCGGTGAGACGTCAGCTAGCACCGCATCTTCACGGTTAACATAGTGGGTCACGCTGATTTTGGTTGCGCCCATCTCTTTGGCATTTTTCCAACTGTGACAAGCAAGGCACTTATTGGCGTTTAGCGACACTTCGTAGCCACGAATGTTATGCGGGATCAAAGGTGGCTGATAGACGTATTCGCTTTCAAGCGCTTGATCTCTTGGGTACTTCTTAAAGTCGTCTGCAGGACGAGTCTCTTCAAGTTGCGTTGCGCCACGCAGCGATTCCAGCCCGCCGTTGCCGCCGGGGTTATTCAGTTCCGCCTGTACGGTTTGGCCAAATAAAGCCCCAAAAGATAAAAGGGCGATCAGTAGTTTTTTCATCTTAAATTCTCCGCCTAATGGCTCATTCTGAGATCGGCTCCCCACAGGGCAGCCGATGCATTCATTAACTGGCTTACGCTACTTTAGTGATTTTTACCGGACATTTTTTGAAGTCTGTCTGCTTCGACAGTGGGTCCGTGGCATCTAAAATCAGCTTGTTAATCAAAATGCGAGCATCAAAGAATGGGATAAAGACCAAACCATGCGGTGGACGATTTCGGCCGCGCGTTTCCACACGAACACGAACTTCGCCGCGTTTGTTGGAAATCAATACTTCATCACCACGTCGTAACCCACGCGCTTTGGCGTCATCTGGGTGGATGTAACAGAGCGCATCGGGTACGGCTTTATAAAGTTCAGGCACGCGCCGCGTCATAGTGCCGGTGTGCCAGTGTTCTAACACGCGGCCTGTACACAGCCACATATCAAATTCGGCATCAGGTGATTCCGGCGGAGCTTCATAAGGAGCGGAGATGATCCACGCTTTACCATCCGGTTTGCCGTAGAAATCCCAATCAGATCCTTTTTTCGCATAAGGGTCAGAGCCTTCTTTAAAGCGCCATAACGTTTCTTTGCCATCCACAACTGGCCAACGTAAGCCGCGAACGTTATGGTAGGTATCATAAGGAGCTAAGTCGTGGCCGTGACCGCGTCCGAAGCTGGCGTACTCTTCAAATAACCCTTTTTGTACATAGAAACCGAAGTGATGTGCGTCATCGTTCAGTTCACGCGCTTCTTCAAGCGGGAATTGGTCAACCTGTCCATTTTTGAACAGCACATCAAACAGGGTTTTACCGCGATATTGTGGCGCTTTGGCGAGTAATTCTTCAGGCCACACTTCTTCCATTTTGAAGCGTTTAGAGAACTCCATCACTTGCCATGAGTCTGATTTTGCTTCGCCCACAGTACCAACTTGTTGATACCAAGCTTGAGTGCGGCGTTCAGCATTGCCGTAAGCGCCTTCTTTTTCCACCCACATTGCGGTAGGGAGCACTAAGTCGGCCGCTTGCGCTGTGGCTGTTGGATACGGGTCAGACACGACGATAAAGTTTTCTGGGTTGCGGTAACCCGGTAAACGTTCTTCGTTAATATTCGGGCCTGCTTGCATGTTGTTATTACACTGCACCCAATAAGCGTTGAGTTTGCCATCTTTGAGCATTCGGTCTTGCTGTACGGCGTGAAAGCCCGGTTTTTCAGGAATGGTGCCTTGCGGAAGCTTCCATGTTTTTTCAGCAATCGCGCGATGTTTGGGGTTTGCCACCACCATGTCAGCAGGCAAGCGGTGAGAAAAGGTTCCGACTTCACGTGCTGTGCCGCAAGCGGATGGTTGGCCTGTTAATGAAAATGGACTGTTGCCAGGTGTGGCAATTTTGCCCGTCAGTAAGTGCAGGTTGTAGACCAAGCTTTGCATCCAAACACCGCGAGTGTGTTGGTTCATGCCCATAGTCCACAGTGACATCACTTTGGTGTTAGGGTCAGCGTACTGTTTTGCAAGCGCGATCAGTTTATCTTCGGCAACGCCTGACATTTGCGCGGCTTTTTCAACCGTATAAGGTGCAACAGAGGCTTTATAAGCTTCAAAGTCAATCGCAGTAACATCACCGGAGTTGGCATTTTTCGCTTTAACTTGCAGTGGGTGCTCGTCACGCAGGCCGTAACCAATATCTGTTGTCGCTTGTTTGAAATGAGTGTGTTTGTTGACGAAATCCCAGTTCACCGCATCGTTTTGAATAATGTAGTTGGCGATGAAGTTGGCGATGGCAAGGTCACTTTGTGGGTGGAAAATGTAACCGTGGTCGGCCAGTTCAAACGAACGATGATAATAAGTCGAAAGGACATTCACTTTAACGTGTGGGTGACTTAAACGGCGATCGGTAATACGAGTCCAAAGAACCGGGTGCATTTCGGCCATGTTTGAACCCCAAAGCACAAAGGCGTCAGCGTGTTCAAAATCATCATAGCAGCCCATCGGTTCATCAATACCAAAGGTGCGCATAAATCCAACAACGGCTGAAGCCATGCAGTGGCGAGCGTTCGGATCAATGTTATTAGAGCGAAAGCCCGCTTTCATTAGTTTAACGGCGGCGTAACCTTCCATCACAGTCCATTGACCTGAACCGAACATGCCAACACTGGTTGGGCCTTTAGCTTTTAGTGCTTGTTTCCACTTTTCAGCCATCACATCGAAAGCCTGATCCCACGACACTGGCGTGAACTCTCCATCCTTATGGTAT
>NZ_CAWNTB010000151.1:0-31423 GCF_963877065.1 Vibrio sp. V01_P9A10T6 | reverse complement strand
CATTTAACATCGAAGATTAACCACTTGAACGACATAAATCACATCCGAGGTGTTTGATGTCGATATATTATGCTAACTATTGTAAAGTGCGATCGAACTCAATAAGGGCACCGTTCTGTCCTTAGATCATAAATCTGACAAGAGGCTCTTTTATGACGCAAGCCCCTCAACGCCTACCTAGCTTAATTCAAGTAATTATTGCTCTAGGCTTGTTTTTGTTACTCGCGTTTTCGTTTACAGCTCAACTCGATCTCCCTATCCAACTAGCCTTATACATTGGCTGGTTCATCATTATTGTGCTCGGTGTTCGTTTAGGTCACCAATATAAAGAATTAGAAAAAGCAGCACTGAATGGTATTTCTAATGGTTTAGGTGCCGTGTTGATACTTTTAGCTGTTGGCGCATTAGTTGGTACTTGGATCTCCGGCGGGATCGTGCCGACCATCATTTACTACGGTCTTCAAGCAATCCATCCTTCTATTTTCCTTCTTGCAACGATGATCATCTGTTCTCTCACCGCTTTAGCAACTGGAACCTCATGGGGTGCAGCTGGTACCGCGGGGATTGCCATGATGGGGATTGGTCAGGGTCTTGGCGTTCCAGCACCAATCACCGCTGGCGCAGTACTTTCAGGTTGTTACTTTGGTGACAAAATGTCGCCATTATCTGATTCCGTTATTCTGGCGTCTTCGATGTCTAACGTTGAAGTGATGGAGCACATTAAAGGTATGCTGCCGATAGCGCTTATCAGCTACGTGATCACGGGTATCATGTTTACCTTATTTGGTTTCCACTATGCGGGTAACGTAGACATGTCTCAAGTACAAAGCGTGATTGAGGCGATGGAACAGCAGTTTTACATTACCCCATACTCTTTTGTGCCAGTGCTGATTGTACTCGGCTTGCTTGCGATGAGAATGCCTTCGTTTCCTGTAATTAGCTTTGGTTCATTGCTGGGCATCATTTGGGCTGTGATGATCCAAGACGTAGACTTCTTGCAAGCTTTCAATACCGCATGGGCACCTTACAATATTGAATCTGGCGTTGGCTTCATTGACTCAATCTTAAACCGAGGCGGCATGTCCTCTATGCTTGGTTCTGTAGCCGTGATTGTCTTTGGTCTCGGGTTTGGTGGATTGCTAGATAAAGTGGGTGTGCTTGAAACCATCGCAAAACTATTTGAGCGCCGCGTGACAAGCGCAGGTTCACTGGCAACCAGTACCATTGGTACTGCATTTATGGGCAACGTTTTTGGCTCAGCTATGTATGTTTCACTCATCCTGACCCCTAAAATCTGTGCCAAGAACTATGACCGTTTAGGCTATCAGCGTAAGAACCTATCACGTAACGCTGAATTTGGTGGCACGCTCACCTCCGGTATGGTGCCATGGAGCGATAATGGCATCTACATGGCGAGCATTCTAGGCGTTGCAACGCTCTCATATGCCCCCTTTATGTGGCTAAGCTTTGTCTGTATTTTGGTGACCATTTTTACCTCTTACATGGGTTGGTTTGTTGATAAATGTGAACCTACTGCACCAGCAGACAGTGCTGAACAAGCACCGGTTCTCAACCAACAGTCAGCCTAGCAGAGTATTGCAAAGGTCATTGAACTAAAAAACCATTAAAAAGAGCTCAACTGAGCTCTTTTTTACTACAAGCAGAATCACCATTTAAAGCTGACACGATAGAACTGGCTTATCGTTTTCTTTGATCAAGGTAGTGTTGCGCACTGGCTATAGCGGCCGCTAATTGCGTTGTTAATAACCCCAATTGCTTCTCCGTAGGTCGTTGCTTCTGGCTAAGTCGCAACTCTATTTCTGACGCTATCTGCTTGAGAGAACGGCAACCAAGATTGCCCGCGACGCCTTTCAGGCTGTGTGCTCGGCGCTGCGCCTCCTCCAAATCAGAATGCACCAATCTTTTCAATTCAGTGGCATCATGCTGATGATCTTGTATAAATACGCTCAACAGCAGAGTGACAGACTCAACATCGCCATTGAGAGTTATGAGCATGGATTCAATATCGATGGCCAAATCATCAGAAAGATCCGATGTTTCCACCTGTGGTTCTTCTTTAGACAAAACACGACTGGGATTCATCTCAGATGACGCATCCTCTTTCGCAGCACTGGGAACTTTATTAACATGAGAACGAGTTAAAACTGATGACCGAAACATCAACCAACCCAGCAATAGCATAACACCACCACTTAACCCCGTGACAAGATAAGCATAGATGTTTAAAAGACGATGGTATTGGTTTTCAACATGGATAAGCTGATTGTAAATAGAGTGATTGATTAAATTGTCGACCAAACGTGCACCTTGGGCGTATTGATTCAGTAAATCAGACGCTTGTGCTAATGTCTGCTCTAACTCTTTTTTCTGAATGGCTGGTAAAGATTGCCCATCCACATAGAGTTTATCTAATGCTCGATAGATGCCCGGATTTTGCTCAGTGTCACTGAACATCGCTTCAAATACATAAGCGCCTAACACCACATACATTTGCTTGAGTTGTTCTGGATTAGTGGGATTATCGCGCAGCACTTGTAGGCGTTCAACCAAGGGTTGAATATTAAGCTCAATCGACAAATACGATTTGGTCAGTGTAATATAGCGATCAGTCACATGGAGCAATTGCTGAATATCTGGTCGCCATGAAAAATCTCGGTGCTCAACTTCCAGCTGTAGCCTAAGTGAATAGAGTAGCTGCACATTCAGCGCGATATCATTCGCTCGCGTCGAACGATAAGGCTCTTTAAAATAGAGTGAACTTTTAAGTTCTTCAACACTGTAATGTAACTCTTTCACCGCATGCATGGCTTGGTAGCTTAAATGGCTTTGCCAAAACACAAGACCAACGGAGATTAACCAACCAAACAGAATCACTCCATACGATCTCACGCTGAATCGTTTTGATTTCTTTTGCCCAAACACTGTGATTACCAATTTGTATTTGTAATTAATACAAGCATAAACCTAAAGTTTGGACCGTGCTGAGTTGTACATCGGGAGAAAAGACAAAAAAGAGAGCCATATCAAGCTCTCTTAGTGGTAAACGATTAACGCTGACGCGTTAACTGTTCTCTTAAATTCGGTGGCGTGCCTTTGATGGTTAACGTGTCGCTTTCAGGATCATAAAAAATACGCTCCCCCAATAATAAGCTATCAAAGCTCACATTCAAACCGCCCCCTGCACCGACAAACTTGGTCAGTTTACGCACGGTAGAACGATCACCAGGAAAGCTCTCTTCCAGTTCATAGCCATGTGCCTGCGTATATTCGAAAAAACCCGTGCCGTCTTGGCTAGCAGGTAATTCACCAGACAACTCACGAATATGAACCTCTTCACCGGCTTTAATTTGCTCATTGCAGTAATCGTAAACCTGCTTCTTGTAACCGATCGCTTCATCTTTTTCTAGCTTAGAATCCGTGCAAAAATCCTGTACCGCTTGCATCAGTACTTGATTTTGCACTTTGGTATCTAACCCGACATCGGCTTGCAGAAAATCAAGAAAGAAATCCGACACTTTTCGACCAACGCGACCTTTGATATAGGCAAGGTAGCGGTTTGAGTTTTTGTCCGTTTCAAAACTTGAGAGGTCAAGACGCGCTGCGATATCCATTTTGTTGATATCAAGATAATCTGTCGCGCTAATGTCGAGCCCCTCTGTTACTTTCAAACTTTGGTTGAGAGGTAAAAGCCCAATAAATAGGTAATCGGTAGCCAGTGACTGATATTCGGCCATCACTAAGATCCCTTCATCAGCAAACGGATACTTTGATAATTCATCTTTCAGCCGTTGAGCACTGATTTGTGAAAAATCGTAAAAATCACGCTCACCTTGACGAAGTTCTTGCAACCAAGTTTGAAAATCACTGTCCGACTTAAACGAACCAAAACCTTTGCTCGCTTTCGAATTAAACACGCGATGCAACTCAGCCACTAAATTTTCGGCAGACGTATCATTATCTAAAGATTGAGAGCGGTATTTAACAACCAACTCATCTTGCTCATTTTTGCTTAATTGGTGCAAAATCACGTTGGAAAGGTGAAGACTCATAGTGAAATTATCATCGTTCTGGTTTCAGTTGTAAGGCATTGTAGGTTATCATAAGCCGCTTTTACTATCATCATTAGAGTCTTTATGCCTATTACATCTAAATACAGCGACGAAAGAATTGAAAATATCCTGACAGAAGTTGCTGCCATCCTCGCTAAACATAGTGCTTCCCCTGAGCTTACTCTCATGATTGCGGGAAACATTGCAACGAATGTCTTAAACCAAAACGTTGCCGCTTCACAGCGTAAGGCGATTGCGGAAAAATTTGCTCAGGCATTGATGTCGTCTTTAGAAACTACTACTCACTAATAGAATGCATAGATAGAAAATCACATGGCAGATAGCGAAAATACATACGGTGAACGCGTATCACGGTTGGTTGGTTGGGGGCATTGGTTTGCTTTCTTCAATATCATTGCAGCAATGCTTATTGGTACTCGATATATCGTACAATCACCATGGCCTGAAACCTTGTTGGGGCAGTTTTATTTAGCTGTGTCTTGGGTCGGCCATTTTGGATTTTTGGTCTTTGCACTCTATCTGCTGGTTTTATTCCCTCTGACATTCATCATTCCGTCGCGCAAACTATTTCGCTTCGTGGCGGTCTGTTTTGCAACGTTAGGACTCACACTCTTATTAATCGATACCCAAGCTTATCAAGCAATCAACCTGCACTTAACACCGATTGTATGGGAACTGCTTTTTAGCGATGAGACCAGCGCTATCACCGCCGACTTACAGCATCTGTTTGTGGTCATGCCGCTCATTTTCCTCTTACAACTTGGGCTTTCGGAGTGGGTTTGGCGTAAGCAGCGAAAACTATCGCATAAACACGTTGGCCGGCCCATCGCGGCGGTATTTTTCATTAGTTTTATTACCAGCCACCTTATTTACGTTTGGTCTGATGCGTATTTAGAAACATCAGTGACCAGCCAAAAATCAAACTTCCCGCTCTCCTATCCAATGACGGCAAAATCGTTCATGGAAAAACACGGTCTATTTGATCGTGATGTGTACTTAAAGCGTTTGAAGGATAATGAAGAGAACCTTAACATTGTTCGTTATCCTCTTGAGCCTCTTCAATTTGGCCGCAGAGCAAATAATCTCAATATTTTGCTAGTGAGTGTCAATAATTTAAGAAGTGATGTGCTGACAGCTGAAATCATGCCCAACACTTACCAATTTGCGACAGAAAATTTGAAGTTTAATAATCATTACAGCTCGAGTAATGACATGTTTGGGATCTTTGGCTTGTTTTATGGATTACCAAGCAGTTATGCCAACGCCATTCGTTCACAAGGTACCCCTCCGATACTGATAGATGTATTGAAAAAACAGAATTATCAGTTTGGCCTCTTTAGTGGCGATAATTTTGACGACACCTTATACGAAGAGACGATTTTCCGCACTTTAACGGTCTCTAAAGCTCCTTTTGATCAAGAATCGAGCACAGATAACCAAACTATACAACGCTGGCATAAATGGGTATCCGAGCAAACCGAACAACCCTGGTTCAGCTATTTGGAATTGACGACCGTTGATAACTTTAATGACTTTGACCCTCGGTCAATTAAAGGTAGTGCCAGCGATCGCCTGCGTGCTGGTTACAATAACTCGGTCAATGCAGCCGACCAAGAAATAGGCCTGCTGCTCACTAAGATTGACGAATTACAATTGCAAGACAATACGCTGATTGTGATCACCTCAAATCATGGCGCGGAGTTTAACGAGACAAAAACCAACAGTTGGGGTGCTAACAGCAATTACAGCCGATACCAGTTACAAGTGCCGATGATCATCCATTGGCCTGGAAAAATGGCAGGGGAATACTCACACCGTTCAAGTCACTTAGATTTTTCAGTCACGCTTTTACAGGATCTGTTAGGTGCTTCATCCAACCCCATTGAATTTAGCAGTGGTAGAAACTTGTTTGATGAAAACAAAAGGAAGTGGATTTTAGCCGGTGATGCCCGTGAATTAGCTTTGATTACCGATACCCAAACGACTCTCATTGATAAATTTGGCAACTTCAAGCTGTTTGATGAAAACTATCAACGTCAGAAAGACTCTAGCCCAGCGTTACCAGTACTGATGCAAGGCTTAACTGAATTGCAGAGATTTTACGCCAAAGATAATTAAATCAGGTCGTTAGCAAGATTATCTCTTGACGCTAAAGGGATAAATGATTAGATTACGCCAATCGGACTGTAGCGCAGCTTGGTAGCGCACCGTCATGGGGTGTCGGGGGTCGGAGGTTCAAATCCTCTCAGTCCGACCATACACCTAAAAAAAGAGAGCTTCGGCTCTCTTTTTTGCTTTAGTATCTGATTTTTAGTCTGTTTGAACTAACAGTGGCGCAACTTTGGTTGGGTGAATAACAACGGCAATAGATTTTGATGTCGGGGTATCACTAAAGTCCCCTTTACTGCTCAATGGAATGAGTGCATTTGCCTCAGGGAAATAGGCCGCTACGTTCCCTTGAGGAATTACATAGGCGACCACTTTGAAGCCCAAAATTTCACGTTTAATACCATCATCCCACAGTGTCTCAATATCGACTCGTTCACCCGCTTTTAATTGCAGCTGCTCAATATCTTTTTCATTCATGAAGATGACATTACGTTCGCCAAATACACCTCGGTAACGATCATCCAAACCGTAAACCGTGGTGTTGTACTGATCGTGCGAACGCATCGTCTGCAACACAAAAATCGGTTTCTTGGTCATCTGCTGAGTTTTAAGCGGAACGATAGATTCAGGAAGTGCATTACTGCTTATCTGCGCTTTTCCTGTGGGCGTTTTCCAATTAAATTCACGCGCTGAATTACCAAGATAAAAACCGCCAGGCCCTTTGAGCCGCTGATTAAAATTGGCAAATCCTGGGATAATCTTTTCAATCAAATCTCGAATGTTATCGTAATTATCGGCCATGGATTGCCAATCGATTGGATTTCCCTCCCCTAAGGTCGCTTTTGCCATTCCTGCGATAATGGCAGGCTCTGAGCGCATCATCTCTCCTGTAACATCAATTCGCCCAGAAGAGGCATGAACCATGGAGAATGAGTCTTCAACGGTAATTTTCTGTGGCCCCTGAGCCTGAATATCAATATCTGTCCGACCTAAACAAGGCAGGATCAACGCATCCTTGCCCGGGTTGACATGACTCCGATTCAGTTTAGTAGCAATGTTTACGGTCAAATTACAGTTTTTCATTGCTTGTGCGACACGCTCGGTATCGGGCGCAGCAGCAACGAGGTTTCCTCCTAAACCGATAAAAACTCTACTTTCACCCCGTAGCATCGCCTCAATAGCATGAACTACATTATGGCCATGCGCTTTTGGTGGCGTAAAGCCCAGTACTTTTTCAATATTGTCGAGTAGAAATGCAGGCGGTTTTTCATTAATTCCAACTGTGCGGTCACCTTGCACATTTGAGTGGCCACGGACAGGACATACCCCAGAACCATCCTTACCAATTTGGCCAAACAGTAATTGTAGATTGACCAACTCTTGTATGGTTGCCACCGAATGCTTATGCTGAGTCACCCCCATTGCCCAAGTTACGATCACGCGTTTAGCGCCTTGGTAAATATCTGCCACCAGCTCTAGATCTTGTTGCGTGAGCCCTGATTGTTCAATAATACTTGACCACGACGTAGCCTGTACCATGGCTAAATAAGACTCCATCCCTTCGGTATGCTGGGCAATGAAATCAAGGTCGAATATCGATTCACCGCAGGCCTGTGCTTGCTGATGACGAGCCAGAAGAATTTTCACCAAGCCACGAACCGCCGCCATGTCTCCGCCTAATTTAGGAGTGAAATAATGGCTAGTGGTCGGTGTTGAACCATTGCTTAACATTTCAAAAGGATTTTGCGGGTTAGTAAAACGCTCCAATCCTCGCTCTTTTAAATTATTAAACGCAACAACCCGAGCGCCACGCTTATAGGCTGACGCCAGTGTTTCCAACATACGAGGGTGATTCGTTCCTGGGTTTTGTCCAAATAAAAGAATCGCATCGGATTCTTCAAAATCCTCAATAGTCACAGTTCCCTTACCAATGCCAATCGAGCGAACCAAGGCGACGCTCGTAGCTTCATGGCACATGTTTGAGCAATCAGGAAAATTATTGGTACCAAACCGGCGCGCAAACAACTGGTATAGAAATGCAGCTTCATTACTCGCGCGGCCTGATGTATAAAATTCCGCCTGATTTGGACTAGCGAGTTGATTGAGGTGTTGTGCAACCAGTGCAAACACCTCATCCCAGCTGATTGGCTCATAGTGATCCGTTTGAGCGTTATAGCGCATTGGTTCCGCTAAACGCCCTTGAGATTCGAGAAAATAGTCACTCTGCTTATTGAGCCAAGTGACCGAATATTGCTTAAAGAAATCCGCCCCAACGCGTCGAGAAGTGGCTTCCCAGTTGACGGCCTTAGCGCCATTTTCGCAAAAACGAAAACGCCCTGGGACATGTTTTTCACCCCAAGCACAGCCCGGACAGTCAAAACCATGGTCTTGGTTGGTTTTTAAAAGATTGGAAATATTTTTGGCAACATTATGACTTTTCAATAGATGATGCGCGGTGCTTTTTAGCGCTCCCCAACCACCAGCCGAACCGGTATATTGTTTAATACTCATATTCTTCTTCTCACTCTTTCACTGACTGCAAACGTGCATGACCATGGTATATATTGAACTGATTTTTTTTGATAAAACCAATCAGTGTCATATCGAACTGACGCGCCATATCGAGCGCTAAACGTGATGGCGCACCAACAGCCACCACCACTGAAATGCCAGCAATGGCCGCTTTTTGCATTAACTCAAAACTCACTCGGCCACTAAGAATCAATACCCCTTGCGGGTGCCAACGTTGCTCACTCAAAATTCGACCAATCAACTTATCCACTGCGTTATGGCGGCCCACATCTTCGGCAACGGCAATCAACTCGCCATTCACGAAGTAACCCGCACCATGCACCGCCCCCGTTTTTGCAAACAGTGGTTGATGAACAAGAAGCAGATTAGGAAGCGCAATAACAACATCAGAAGAGAGCCATTTCGGGCTATCATCAACACGAATTTCTCGCCTCAAACTCAAGGCTCGGATGGATGTCATACCGCAAATGCCACAGCTCGACTGGCTCATATAACGACGGGCCTGATGCTGAATCACATCAGTGTATGGATGATTGAGCGTGACCAACCAGTGATTCTGGCCATGGCGTGATTCGTCGTCAACCAATTCCATATTGAGTATATGGTCATATGAATCGATCACTTGCTGCGTGTAAAGTAAGCCACCGATGAGATGAGCATCGTCACCGGGCGTTCGCATTGTCATGCTCCACTCTTCGATATGCAGCTTGTTAGTAATCGTATCATTCCATTGCAAACTGATTTGTAAAGGCTCTTCAATAGCAAGAATATCGTATTCATTTTGAAACCCTATTTTGGAATCAAAACGTTGGCGATAAATGCGTTCAGTCCCCTCAGGTTGAGCATCATGAGGGTCATTGGTTGTCGTTTCTTCTAGCATGGTTCTTTTTATTGACTGATTTCAATCATCAGCATAGGTGAGTGCAAGATAAACTCCTGCAAACACTCTGTACTTAATGATTGGAAATGGAAGCAGTGCCTTAAACACAGGAAGCTGCAAATTACTCCTCACCTTGCGCAGGGTCAAGAAAGCCATCTTTTGGCTATGGTTCAGGTTTAGTACCATTTCCCTGCCAGTTTTAGCTTGTTACCCGTCATTCCCAGAGGTTTAAGTATTATATGAACATAAAAGCATAAAAAAGAAATAACATTCCATTTATGAAACTCTGGTAGCCTGATACTACAAGAGAGCATCAGGCTCTTGGTAAACCGTTGCTAATACATAATCGATTATTTCTGTATAAACATCGTAAGAATTCACCGTTAAGCCAGCAACCAAATAAAAAATGCGCCATAACGAAGTACGCATTAATGTACGTTTTTTCTCCAACAAGGCGCTAAGAATCAAGCTATTAGTGGAAAATTATCGTCAATTGTATACAAAACCAGCAAACGATCGACTCAAGACTTTACAAAGTAAAATGGCCTCGCTATTATGCGCACCACACGGAGAGATGGCTGAGTGGTTTAAAGCACCGGTCTTGAAAACCGGCGATGGTTAATAGCTATCCTAGGGTTCAAATCCCTATCTCTCCGCCACTTTTAAGAAAAGCCGCTGTTTTTACAGCGGCTTTTTCGTATCTGATTAACATCATTTTCTCATACTGATTTTTTATTCCACGCACCAGTTGCCATTCATTAGATAAGTACCCTCTCCATTCATCACATACCAAAGGTGTATTTTTTAGAAACTGGCATCAAATATGCTTCCCATTATTCAACGGTTATGTCGTAATTAATGGCATGGTTAGAGAGGAGAAGTGTATGAGCCATCTCTATAAGATTGAATCCTACAGTGAAGAAGCGGTCAGCTCGATTGCCCAGTTTATCCGTTCTAAAGGTGGAAGATGCTGTATTGCTGGTTTTGCCGTGATAACAAGCCACCCTTTTCAAGAGCGCGAGGCGTGGCGTTTACTGCCACTTGTCGGCAAAGTGACTGATAATGTAACCGATTGGGATACCAGCCTTTTTTATCGAAAATGTGATAATTAGCTCGTCAGGTCGGTGAACATCTTACCTAATTCGCAGGCCTCAGCTTGCTTAGCGACCGATTCTTTGATGTCATTTTATTGAGCCGAATTACGTTGATAACGAGTGGTTTTGCTGGATTTACGTGTCTTTCGTTTGAATGCAGGGCGCTCCACTTTAGGCAATGAGCGAAGCGACTCTGGCACTGCACCCGATTTCGCCTGTTCCATGATCTGAATAATGCGCTCTTGCAGCACTTGCATAAAGGGTTGATACGCTTGCCCACGTTCAGCCATCGCTTGCAATTGATGCTCCCAATGGGCGGTCATATCAGGATAAGTTGATTCATTTGGCAGCGCATGAATTAAACCCCTTCCCGCTGGCGAGCTTAGAATCAGCTTACCTTGACGTGTTAAGAGTTGCCGCTTGAATAAAGTGTCAAGGATCCCCGCTCGCGTCGCTTCCGTACCCAAACCATCGGTTTCACGTAAGATTTTTTTCAGCTCTTTATCTTCAACATAGCGAGCAATTCCCGTCATCGCTTGTAGTAAAGTCGCTTCAGTAAAATGACGAGGAGGCTCGGTTTTTCGATCGTGAATCTCCCCTTCTCGACACGTCAGCACCGTCCCTTTACTCAGTGGTGGAACGGTATCGACTCCGTTCTCTTCTTCATCGACTTTGCCTAACAAACTCTTCCAACCGGTGTCAACCAGTTGTCGCCCTGACGCAACAAAAAAGCCACCCGCAATATCAAACACCAGCTTGGCTTCCGCGTACACGGCGGCGGGATAAAATTGCATCAAGTATTGGCGCGCAATCAATTGGTATATTTTCATCTCATTTCCCGACATGGCATTGACGGATACCTGCTTTGGTGTGGGAATAATGGCATGGTGCGCGTCCACTTTCTTATCGTTCCATGCTTTGGATTTAAGAGCTAAGTTTGCGCCACTGACCGCCGTTAACAACTCTTTGGCGTTGCACGCGATAGCTTGAGTTACTGACGAAGCTTGAGCGTAATGTTCTTGTGGTAAGTAACGACAATCTGAACGCGGATAGGTGATTAATTTATGCTTCTCATACAGAGATTGGCAAGTGTCTAACACTTGCTGGGCGCTCATTGCAAAGCGCTTCGCTGCATCAATTTGCAGTGCAGATAAGGAATAAGGTAACGGCGCGGCTTGCTTAGTTTGCTTTTGTTCGGCTTCAATCACTGTGGCGGGTTGCCCTGCGATGCGCTGTGCGACATTTTCCACCAACTTGCGGTTTAAGACTCGCCCTTCTTCATCTTGCCACGGCTGGCAAGCATCGCTGGGTTTCCAGCGCGCACGGATATCAAACGCCACTTGATCAGTTTGATAAGGGATTAACGCATGTAATGTAAAATAGTCTCGCGGGATGAAGTTTTCTATCTCCTCATCCCGACGTACCACAAGCCCTAGAATAGGGGTTTGTACCCGTCCAACCGACAAGACACCTCGATAGCCCGCTTTCTGCCCCAGCAAAGTATAAGCCCGTGACATATTCATGCCATACAACCAATCGGCTCTTGAACGCGCGAGCGCTGAAACCGATAAAGGGATGAATTCGCGGTTACTGCGCATCTGTTTCAGTGCACGCTGCACGGCTGGAAGGTTTAAATCGCTGATCAGTAGCCGCAATGCTTGCTCTTTTTTACTTTGGCTTACTTTGCAATAATCAATCACTTCATCAACTAATAGTTGCCCTTCGCGATCCGGGTCTCCTGCATGGATAATTTGCGATGCTTCTTTCAAAAGCTGACGAATCACAGTCAACTGTTTGCTCGATGTTTTGCGCGGTCTAAGCTGCCACTGTGAAGGAATGATAGGTAAGTCGAGTAAATTCCACTTTTTATAGCGTTCATCATAAACATCCGGCTCAACTTGCTCGAGTAAATGCCCAATACACCAAGTAACGATGTCACCATTCGCACAACGAATGAAACCTTGATCTTTCTTGTGTGGTTTCGGCAGAGCATCGGCTATAGCGCGCCCTAAGCTGGGCTTTTCAGCAATGAATAAACGGGTCATAAACTCAAATCAACGCAAAAAAATAAGGCCACATTAACCAATGTGACCTTAATAAATCAAGAAAAACTGTTATTTTATACAGTATTACTCTTCATTGCCTGCACGTGCAGCGGCTTCTTTCACTAAAGGTTGCAGTTCGCCTTTTTGGAACATTTCGATAATGATGTCACAACCACCAATCAACTCACCTTCAATCCACAATTGTGGAAAAGTAGGCCACTGTGCGTATACAGGCAGCTCAGCGCGGATATCTGGGTTTTGCAGAATATCCACATAAGCAAATTTCTCACCGCAAGCCATCAAAGCCTGCGCAGCTTGAGAAGAGAATCCGCAACTTGGTAGCTTAGGAGAGCCTTTCATGTATAGCAGAATGGCATTTTCTTCAAGTTGCTGTTTAATTTTATCAATAGTTTCCATTGCTTCCTCTTAATGGGATAGTGCGGTTTGTTACTGACATTCTAAATCATTAATAGAGAATAAAAAGCACATATTATTTATGGATATCCTGCCTATACAACAATTTTCAATATTAGGACTTTTAATAAAGTAAAAACTTGCTAAAATACCTTCAAGTCAGTCGTATCGACGAATATCATTATAATATCTGGAAGCTACTGAAAGAGACTTTCACTCTTTCTACACAACGGAGAATCGAGCAATGTCATTCGAATTACCAGCTTTGCCTTACGCTAAAGACGCTCTAGAACCACACATTTCAGCCGAAACACTAGATTTCCACCACGGTAAGCACCACAACACTTACGTTGTGAAGCTTAACGGCCTTATTCCTGGCACTGAATTTGAAGGTAAATCTCTCGAAGAGATCATCAAAACTTCAACTGGTGGCGTGTTTAATAACGCCGCTCAAATTTGGAACCACACCTTCTATTGGCACTGCCTTGCACCAAATGCAGGTGGCGAACCAACAGGTGCCGTTGCAGACGCAATCAACGCCGCATTTGGTTCTTTTGAAGCTTTTAAAGCAAAATTCACTGACTCAGCGATCAATAACTTTGGTTCATCTTGGACTTGGTTGGTGAAAAATGCGGATGGCTCTTTAGAGATCATCAACACTTCAAATGCAGCCACACCACTGACTCACGAAGGTGTGACTCCGCTACTGACGGTTGATCTGTGGGAACATGCTTACTACATCGATTACCGTAACCTACGCCCTGACTACATGAATGGTTTCTGGGCACTGGTTAACTGGGCATTCGTTGCAGAAAACCTAGCAAAATAACCTTTTCCCCTTGGATTGGTATTTAGTCATATGAAAAGCCTGCTTTATCGCAGGCTTTTTTGTTATTTTATCTAAAGTTATCTGCTTTCTCGCCGCTAAAAGTGCATCGGTTGGAGAGGCAAATGCAAGTACATACATTAGATAAAGCCAGTATTATAAACGAGCTTCAATTTGGCTCGGGGCTAAGCCATGCTGTCCAGCAAGGACGCCGTGCGGACTTTGCACTCATACTGTCGATGTTTTCTAACGATGTACGCGACAACACTCCTGTTGAACGTATTGAAAACCCACCCACTAGTGATGAATTGTTACGTAAGCGATTTGAGCTTACGGAGCCTCAAGCACTGCGTTCCGACCAAAGCTCTTACGCTGTTTCAGCAAAACAGGCCGAGCTTTTCCATCACGGAGGGCTCGCCAGTGCGAAACTCAGTCACTACTTGACTCCTGAAGTACTCGCCTATTTGCCTGAAGATACGCATGATTTACCCGAAGAGGTATATCTTAATCTGTCAGGACATGAGCGAAGGCATCTTGCCTCCCCCTCAAACGTTGAGCTCTTAGTTGCCGATCTGTCGGTTCAACTCACCGTTGCCCACCGGCGAGATCAGATCCGTACCCAAGTTTGATGTCTTGTATGTAACACAAAACGACATTCTCTAGATCAGAATGTGAGTATGACCAAAAAAAACACATACCACGCTCGCTTAGGCTGAGTAATTTGATGTTATTCACACCCTACCCACAGTTAATCAACCATCCTATTGAGACTAAATCCCGCTACAACAATAAAACAAACAATAGGGTGAGGCACCCAATGGATATAAAAAGTGCAATAATATTAATCACTTCAGCAAGTTCGATGCTTGGTAGCACGCTGGCCGTTCATTTCGCACATTTAGGTGCAAAAATTATTTTGTGTGACCAAGACAAATTTGGATTAATGGAAACCTTTGCTCGTTGCAAAGCGATCTCTCAGGATGTTCATTATTACCACACACCAGATTACTCTTTAGAAACGATCCATCGGCTGTTCGATTTTATTGATCAAACCTATCATGGGGCACCGGATGTGCTGGTCAATAATTGGCCAAATGCATCCCTCCCCCCCTTGATAGGTGAACAACGAGCTGAAGTCTTTCTTCAGAAGCTCGCCATGATGGCCTCAACTTTATTCACTTTTGGTCAAGCAAGTGCTGAGCGAATGCGTATTAACAACAAACCAGGTGTGATTGTGAACGTCATTTCTCAAAATGATGAGTATGACCTAGCGGGAATTGAAAATGCGAATTCTATGGTTTCTGGTTTCACGCAGAGTTGGGCAAAAGAACTAACCCCTTTCAACATAAGGGTCGGAGGCGTAGTGCCTAGCGCAAAAGGTGATGTAGATGAGAAGCCCCATTGGGCTGAGCTGCAAGATGAATTAATCCGCAATACGGAATACATCGTCGCTAACGAATACTTTAGCGGACGTGTGATGTCGGCCTAGCTAGCAGTACAAGGCCGACCTACATGGGTATGATTAAAACCCTTCTTCCAGATAATCGTCAAGATACTCTTCTTCCGATTCATCATACGTTTGGGTATCAATTTCTGCTTTAAAATCTTGGCGTTGTAAATAAACATCGCGAGTTAATGAATATGGATCTGGGGAGTTTTCCAACGTCACTTCTTGAGGAACGAGCCTTGCTCGGGTCTCCAATCCTTCCAGAGCCCATTTGCCTAGGCCAGCCCAGACATTGAGATAAGAAAGTGGTACATACAAGCCATCCACAACATCTGTGGTTTCTCGAATCGTGTAGGGCCCGTATCCAGGAATCATTAAATATGGACCATTACCAACACCATAATGGCCTACCGCATCACTAAACGCTTTTTCATTGTGTTTGGTGATGCCCGCTTCTGACGCAATATCAATCATCCCAAACAGGCCTAAGGTGCTATTAATCCAAAAGCGGTTAAAGTGGTCAACGGCTTTCGTACCATTACCCATCAATATGTTGTTGATAATGCTTGAAGGTTCATCAAGGTTTGACAGAACATTGGCGATCGTTTTTCTAATTGGGTGTGGAATGTAATCCACGTAGGCAATCGCAACAGGGCGAACCAAGTATGGATCGATATAATCGTAGTTGATTGTCCACATTGATCGGTTAAAAACCTCAAAAGGATCGCCCGACTGCGTTTGATTTGATTCGGCTGACGTTGAATCCGGAGCGCTTGCACACCCTGCTAATACGAAAAGGAACAGCATAGGGCATATCAGTCGGGATAGGCGGCTTATCATTATTTATTTCCATGTATAAAGGCCGATGAGACATCGGCCTATCAATACGTTAATTGTATATAAGTGCTATTAATACTGCTTATTGATCACAACTTCAACAGGTTGACCGAGGCTCATGGGAGCACTTTCACCAAACCAATCACCTTGTTTGGTTGAAACATTGCCATCCGTATCCAAGCGTACTCGAACAATAAGCTGTGCAAGGTCGGATAACTTCCGACCCTGAACCATGCTATTGCTATCATCTAACACAACCTTAATAGGGAATTGAGTCAGTGGATAACGCGCTGCGGCAACAGGCATAGGTGCACCATCAGAACTGTGCACAGAGACTATGAGTACTGCATTTTGTTCAAGAGTCACACCATCACCGAGTGAGATGGTGACAGGAACCATTTTCCCATCGATAGCTTTAGGCTGCATTTTGCTTTGTGCTCTTTCAATACTGCGCGAAAGCATCTCATAACGGCTATCTTCAGGGCCAATCATCTGCTGCATTAATCGCCAATACTTCATCGCCGCTGGGTAATCCTGGCGTTCAAACGCATCAAACGCAAGTAGTGAAAACACGCGTAGATCAACATAATCTTGTTGTACTAATGCCGTTAAAATTTCACGTGCTTGATTTTGGTCAAGCTCATCTTGTGACAACATTAATGCTTGCGCATAGCCCAACTTCACATCTGCATCTTTTGGATCTAACGCATACGCTTTTTTCATTGAGCCAATCGATGTTTCTATATCTCTGTTAGCAAGTCCAATACGTCCAAGCAGCAACCACCCGGTCGCATCTTGAGGCTGATAATGCAGACGAGTGCGCAGCGCCAGTGTGAGATCATTCATCTCATCATCACTTAAGGCAGCACCTTCTGGTGACATCATTTTTTTTGAGAGTGCAGGTAAGTTAGCGTTCACTTGCTGCCACTGCTCTACTTGACTAGCCGCGCCAAATTTTAGGTAAAAGCCATAGCTTAAGATAACGACCAATAAAATCGAGGGGATCAAAACAACCATCGGTGATACATGTGAAGAATTTCCTTGCACCGATTGCGCAGGAATATCATCCAATAGCGACTGTTTCAGATCAGCAATCAGCTCTTGTTCGCTGTCAACCAACCCTTCTTGCGTCTCTTCGTGTAACTCTGCAAGGCGGTTTTTAAAGATCGCTTTGTTCAATTCGTCACGCAGCGCTGCATCGTTGTTCGCTCTGTTTTTGAGGATCGGCAGTGCAATGAAGACACAACCAAAGAAGGTCAGAATGAGGGTAGATAACCAAAAAAACGTCATTATTGTTTGTCTCCATGCTTCTCATCATCAACCGCGTCTTCGGCGAGCAACTGATTTAATCGCTCTTCCTTTTCGGCATCCCAAACTTCACCATTTTGAGCGGTTGATGCTTTACGACGTTTGCTGCGTAATACAATAAAACCAAAACCCAGAAACACCACACTCAAAGGACCTAGCCATAAGATGGAAGTCGCCAAAGTCAACGGTGGGTTATAGGTCACAAAGTTGCCGTAACGTGCAATCATGTAGTCAACAATGTCTTGTTCAGACTTACCTTGTTTGGTCATTTCATAGACTTTATTACGTAAGTCCTGTGCTAATGCAGCATTTGAGTCGGCAATAGTATTGTTTTGACACTTTGGACAACGCAATGTATTGCTCAACTCTTTGAATTGCTGCTCTTGCTGTGGATTATCAAACTCGTACACTTCAATTGCAGATTGCACAGAAAATACCAAAGCAAAGCTAGCAATGATCGATAATATAAAACGCTTCATTACTTCGCTTCCTCTAGAAGTTTCTGATACATAGGTTGCAAAGTTGTTTGCCAATTGGTTGGATTAACATCCCCCACATGGCGGTAACGAATAACGCCGTTGGCATCAATGAGAAAGGTTTCCGGCGCACCGTAAACGCCGAGATCTAACCCTAGCATACCATTACCATCGAACAGGCTGATCAAGTAAGGATTACCTAGCTCATTTAACCATTGAACCGCTTTATCTCGTTGATCTTTATAATTTAAGCCTATAATTTTTACACCATCACCCGCCAACCGATTGAGATATTGATGTTCGGCATAGCAGGTCGGGCACCAAGTTGCCCAGACGTTCAGCAGCAAAGGCTCGCCTTTAAATATCGCTTGGTCATACAGCTTGCCGGGTTCGGCTAAATCTTCCAAACGAAATTCAGGCACAGACTTACCAATCAGAACCGACTCCAATTTTGTGGGATCATCACCTTCGGTATTTTTGACCAACTGAGTAACAAACACGGCAACTAGACCAAGAAAAGCCACCAATGGAATAAATAGAATTTTCTTGTTCATCTACGCCTCCTGTTGGGAGCTTTTTCTAAAGCGGTAGCGTTTGTCACTGATGGCTAACGCACCACCTAATGACATCAATAAAGCACCAGCCCAGATCCAACGTACAAATGGTTTGTAATAAATTCGGATCGCCCATGAATGACCATCTTCTAATCGCTCACCCATTGCAATGTACAAATCGCGAGTGATGCCACGATCGATGGCCGCTTCAGTCATCATTGACTTGGCAGTACGATAAAAGCGTTTTTCCGCATGGAGTGTATTCACGTATTGCCCATCCTGCGTAATTTCAAAATCGGCAATATAACCATCATAGTTCGGGCCATCTTTATCTCTTAACCCTTTGAAATAAAAGTTATATTGTTGGATTTCAAAAGACTCCCCAGGTGCTAGACGAACATCACGCTCGATACTGTAGTTTTGCACCATCGCAATACCAATCACAGTAACGGCAAGACCAACATGGCCTAACATCATGGCCCAGTGGCTACGTTGTAATTTAGTCACCCCTATCATGAAGCTATGACGATGTGTCGCACGTTGGTGCAACTCGACAACGTGTAGCAAGATGATCCAAAACGCCATGACCCAGCCGATAAATGCCATCAAGCTAAAGCGTTCAGCTAGCAGGTACACCATAACCGCCGAAAGAATCAACGCCATCAGGCCACAAATCAACATCGGTTTCAAAAGCTTGGAAAAATTATCGCGCTTCCAACGGATCAGTGGACCGATCCCCAGCAAAAATGCAAATGGCACCATTAGCCATGCAAACAGCATGTTGAAGAAAGGCGCTCCTATTGATACGGAACCAAGGCCAATCTGCTTGTGGATTAAAGGTAACAAGGTGCCAACCAACACCACCACCAATGCCGCGATTAATAAGATGTTGTTGGAGAGCAGCGCATTTTCACGCGAGATCAATTCAGCATTGCCACGGACGCGTACTGCCGCACCTTTAACGGCAAACAATAGCAGTGAGCCACCGATGACAAACACCAAAAACCCAAGGATAAACAGGCCACGAGCGGGATCGGATGCAAATGCGTGTACCGAAACCAAAATACCAGATCGCACTAAGAATGTGCCCAGTAAACTGAGCGAAAATGCTGAAATTGCCAGTAACACTGTCCAAGCTTTGAATGTGCCACGTTTTTCTGTCACAGCAAGTGAGTGCATCAATGCCGTTCCCGCAAGCCATGGCATAAACGACGCGTTTTCTACTGGATCCCAAAACCACCAGCCACCCCAGCCAAGTTCGTAGTAAGCCCACCACGAACCTAGCGCGATACCTAATGTCAAAAATAACCACGCCGCAGTTGTCCAAGGACGAGACCAACGGGCCCATGCAGTATCCAAACGCCCGGTCATCAAAGAGGCTATTGCAAATGAGAATGCGACTGAAAAACCAACATATCCCATGTATAACATGGGTGGGTGAATGATTAGCCCAGGATCTTGTAGCAGCGGGTTTAAGTCACGACCATCAATTGGGAAATAGGGTAAGGTGCGTAAAAATGGATTCGAAGTCACGATGACAAACAGCAAGAATCCAACGCTGATCAGCCCCATAACGGATAAGACTCGCGCCACAGATTCCTGAGGCATACCACGGCTAAAGGTAGCCACCGCCACAGTCCATCCTGCTTGAATTAAAACCCACAGCAATAATGAACCTTCATGCGCCCCCCACACCGCTGTTAGACGGTAATACCAGGGTAATTGACTATTCGAATTACTCGCCACATATTGCACCGTGAAGTCATTGACATAAAATGCCCACAGCAAAATGCTAAATGAGACCAATAGCAATGAAAACATTCCCCATGCTAATGGCCGCGCAGTATTCATCAGCATGGTATTGTTTTTAGAAGCACCAACAAGTGGAAGTAAGCTGAGTAATATGGCAAGCCCAAGTGAAACAATAAGGGCAAAATGTCCTATTTCAACAATCATTGAGCACTTCCTTGTTTTTGTTCCGAGCTATAGGTTAACGGCTCATGCGTTTTCTTCATTGCTTCAGCAATTTCCGGTGGCATATAGTTTTCATCATGCTTGGCTAGCACTTCAAACGCTTCTACTGTGGTGGCATCTTTCAATACGCCTTGCGCAACAATACCCTGACCTTCTCTAAACAAGTCGGGTAAGATGCCTTCATATTCGACCGTCACATTTGGACCAACATCGTGGAGCTGAAATCTTACTTTTAGTGAACCCGGATCTCTTTTCACAGAGCCCACCACCACCATGCCGCCAATGCGTAGCCGTTGACCCACTTCTGGCTTTGTCCCATCGGGTTTACCGTGTACAAGCTCGGTCGGCGTATAGAAAAGGTCCATATTTTGATTGAGTGCATACAACATCAAACCAATGGTGGCACCAGCCCCAATAATCAATGCCAAAATAATGGTGAGTCTTTTTTTACGTCTTGGGGTCATAAGGTGTTCTCCATATGCTTCGCAGCATCAATTCTGGCTTGGCGTTCAACCTTTGCTTGCACATCTTGCAACAAGGTTTTGCCACGCTTGATGCTGAGCATCAGTAAAATAAACATGGATAAAAAGGTAATGCCAAATGCACTCCATACATAGGCGGAGTAACCGCCCATCGCCAAGAAATCACTCAAAGAGTCAAAATGCATGATCAGTTACCTTTCTGTGTTTGAAGGGTTGCCAATTCGATAACCCAAGGGCGATGGCTCTCTTTACTGATAATTTCATTGCGTAAGCGGATCATAGTGACCGCAGCAAAAAAGAAAGCAAAACCAAAAATATTGAGCAGCAGTGGCCACAACATGTCACTGGATATGGAAGGCTTTTCAAATTTAGTAATCGTGGCACCTTGGTGCAGGGTATTCCACCACTCAACGGAGAAATGAATGATAGGTAGATTGATCACACCAACGATGGCCAGCAGACCTGCGGCTTTTGCGGCTGTTTTTTGATCATCGAAAGCGTGGTAAAGCGCAATCACTCCCAAATAGAGAAACAGTAAAATGAGCTCAGACGTCAGACGAGCATCCCATACCCACCAAGTTCCCCACATCGGTTTACCCCAAATGGCTCCAGTAATTAACGCAATAAACGTAAATACCGCACCGATGGGCGCCATTGCAGCAGCGGCCATGTCTGACAGTTTTAATTGCCAAACTAGACCAATGAAAGCCGCAATCGCCATCGACATATAAATGCCCATTGACCAAATGGCGGAAGGGACATGAATGTAAATGATTCTGAAGCTGTCGCCTTGTTGATAGTCTGCCGGAGCATAAGCTAAACCAAGGATATTACCGACTACCAGGCATAAGATAGCGAGCCCTGCAAACCAAGGCAGGAACTTTCCACATAGCCGATAGGCGGATTCAGGCTTTGCATAGGGATGGAGCCATTTCCACATTGTATTGTCTCACTCTTACTTCATTGCTTCTGAGCATGTGTCTGCTCAGTTTATTGTGTTGTTGATACGCAACGCTCAAATGCATTGCTGAAAATATCGTTCGTACTTAATTTAGTTAACGCTGACTCTCAATGCTGCGCTAATAGCAAATGGAGTTAATGTTATCGCGCCCATAAACATTGCCCCCAAAACAGCCAATTGACCGTTGTAGAGCATGCCAAGCGATGCTGCATCAATAGCTGATGTAGCGAAGATTAAAATCGGGATATACAAGGGTAAGACCAGTAGGCTCAGCAACACGCCACCTTTTTGCAAGCCGACGGTCAATGCAACACCAATAGCACCGATAAAACTCAACGTTGGCGTGCCAATGAACAAAGTCAATACAACTGCAAGCCACGTATTAAAATCTAATGACAATAATACGGCTAACAATGGGCTAATTAAAATTAAAGGCAGTCCAGTCAATAACCAATGAGCCACGACTTTTGAAATAACGACTATGGGTAATGGCACTGGGATCAGCATCATTTGTTCAAGCGACCCGTCTTGAAAATCATCGCGAAACAGACGCTCAAGTGATAGTAGCGCCGACAGTAACGCCGCAACCCAAACAATACCTGCGGCGATACGGGCGAGCAAAGCAGGCTCTGGGCCGATACTCAGCGGAAATAGGGTAATCACTATGATAAAAAACCACAGTGGGTTAAAAATATCGGCTTGACGTCGAAAAGCGATCAATAATTCACGACGGATGATCATCCCCATGGTCACGATCATGACTCATGCCCCAATTTAATTTTTCGCAATTGCGGATAGTTAGCAAACATATCTTGGTGTGTGGTCAATACAACGATGCCACCTTGTTGCGCATGCGCTAGAAATAAGGCTTCCAACACTTTGACACCTTGCTTATCAATCGCAGTTAACGGTTCATCTAAAATCCACAACTTTTGTTGACTGAGCCATAAACGAGCCAGCGCAACTCGGCGCTGTTGTCCGGCAGAAAGCTGGCCTGCAGCCACGTCTTCTCGGCCAGCTAAACCCACTTTAGCCAAGGCTTGATATATCTCTTGAGAAGACGATTCTGCATTATGCACTGATTGATAAAAATGAAGATTCTCGAATGCCGTCAAATCGCGCTTAACCCCAGTTTGATGACCAAGAAACAGTAAATCTTGGTGGTAATCATCACGATTAGACTCAATATTCATGCCATTCCACAAAATAGAACCATCCTCTCTATCACCTAACCCGGCAACAATTCGTAGCAAGGTCGTTTTACCTGTGCCGTTCCGTCCTTCAATCTGCACCAATTCGCCAGCATGAATCACAAAGCTAAGTGCTTCAAACAGAACTCTTTCATCACGAATTGCGGTCAGGTTATTTACTTCAAGCATGTGCATCTAAATCGAGAAATTTGAGCCGCTATATTAGCACACCACACCTAAGACAAAACATAATAAGACTATTACCAGTCACGAAACTAGGTAAGAAACTGTTAATTTTTAATTATTTTCTGTCTCATTTACTACTTTATAGCTACATTTAGCCACATTCAAAACTAGAGAGGGAAGCCATTGGCTTCCCTCTCTAGTTTCGCTCTTTCGACTATTTTTTTGCAGGTCGCCTCGTACTTTGCACCGGCTCACGACCTTCCGGGTGACTACTCAGTGGCGGGATGCTTTCATGCCCTGCAATTTTCTTCTGCAAGGACATCATCAACTCAGCTTCAGCTTTAGGTAGCTCACACTCTTTAATAAGCTCATTGATGTCAGCACCGAGTTGGACCATTTTTGTCGCTCGGCTGTATAAACGCCCATCCGTATCAACATGTTCCAATTCAGTGATTCGCTCGTTTAAATGCTGGATGAGATCCTGCTGATCCGTCACTTTTTGGCCAAGACCAATAGCAACTGAGCGTATTTCCAACAGCTGTCTATTCGCCTTTTGCAACTCCTTATCTAACGATCGGGCTTGTTGTCTTTGGTGATCAATCTGTTGGGCAAGTCCCTGACGTACACGAAGTAACACCAGCAACAAAAATACAACAACAAAAACCGCGCTCCCTATAAGAATAACAGGAGCACTGAACAACATAGCTTCGCTCATTATAGGTGGACCATCTCGTCCCACTCGTCTTCAGTTAGCAGTTTATTCAGGTCAACAAGGATCAATAGCTTACCGTCACGGTTGCTCACGCCTTGGATAAACTTAGCGCTCTCATCAGTACCAACACTTGGTGTAGTATCGATTTCAGAAGAACGTAGGTAAACTACTTCCGCAACACTATCGACTAAAATACCAATCACTTGGCGCTCAGATTCAATCACAATAATGCGTGTATTATCCGTGATTTCACCTTGCATTAAGCCAAAACGAGATCGTGTATCAATGACGGTCACAACATTACCACGTAGGTTAATGATGCCAAGAACATAATCAGGAGCACCTGGTACCGGTGCAATTTCTGTATAGCGGAGTACTTCACGTACCTGCATTACATTAATTCCGTATGTTTCTTCTTCTAGTTGGAACGTCACCCACTGAAGCACTTCGTCGTTAGACTTGTCTTTTCTTACTTCTACTTCGTTAGTCTGAGACATACCTTTTCCTCTCTAAGTCGATTCCGACATCAATGTATTATTATTTCTCTAGTGCTTTTACATCAAGCCCTGCATTAAGCATAGCTATCAATGCTTCAACATGGATCAAAGCACACATTTTTTCTTTTACCATTCCAGCAAGCCACGGCCTTTTGCCTGCCTGTTCTCGCCAGCGGACCTTCTCTGAGCTTAGCAATTCTGTACCCATAAGCTGAGTACTTGCTAACCCCCACATACTGTCACCAAGCATGACGATGTATTGATAACCTTCTTTGTAGCTATCATCATGGAGCTTTTCTGCCATTACCCATTTTGCCGTATCGACAACATCTAGCTGATTATCTTTATTCGTTTGCAGTCCAAGGTACCAAGCAGGTCGACCGATTAAATGATTGAGCGTTGCCATACGGTGGATCCCCCCAAGTTCATCAAGAGGCACCGCAAACGTCACGCCATTCACTTCAAAATAGAGCACTTGAAAATCTCGTGTTCTCGCAGTGCTTTGCCATGTACCAATTCCAGAGTAGCCCGCTTGCGTTTCAAGTTCGACTTCAGCCGTCGGTTGCTCAACCACTTCCACGTCAACAGCAAATTCTTCAACAGTGTCTGCCGCAGTCAGAATTTCAACTTCAGGTTCTGTTTCCAAGGTATCGGCGGGAATATCCCATTCTTGGATCTCTTCAACAATTTCAGTCACTGGTTGAGTTTTTAAAGCGATCTGAACGGTGTTTTGCTCCATGATCTCTTCCAGCTCTAACTCTGCCACTGGATTACTTGATTCTAGCTGGCTTAATAAGCGCTGCACATCATCTAAATTCGGCAGCTCAAACTCAACCACTTCAGCATGGTAATAACTTTTTTCCGGTACAGATTGCACCGATGTCGAAAGCGCTAACTCAGGTTCAGCAAGGGACAATTCTTTTTGCTCTTCCGCTTTCAGCTCAAGTTCAATCGCTTCTTCATCTAGTAACGCTGTAAAGTAGTCATCGAGTGCTTGTTCACTGGATAAAAATGGCCCACTACTCATCAATAGCTAGCCTCTCTAAATAAATCAGCAACTGTTTATAAGCAAAAACACCACGGCTACCTTCAGCAAAATGAGAAGCAGGCAAGCGCTTTAAACTCGCATCACGAAACTTGGTGTCTATAGGTACAGCAGAGCTCCAAACTTGCTCTGGGTAATCTTTTTTAAGTTGATTCAGCGTTTGCAAAGAAGCCCGGGTTCGCTTGTCGTACATAGTCGGTACGATAGTCACTTTAAACGATCGACTACGAGATTTTTGCATGATGGCTAAGGTGCGAATCATCCTTTCGAGCCCTTTCATAGCCAGAAACTCAGTCTGCACTGGAATTAAGATACGATCGCTGGCGGCCAATGCATTAACCATCATTACCCCTAAGATTGGAGGACAGTCGATCAATACGTAGTCATAATTATGGCGCAATGCAAGAAGCGCACGTTTCAAAATCAGCCCCATTCCACTGCGGTTGCCCATGACTCTATCTAAAGTGGCTAGAGACATATGGGCAGGGATGAGATCAATGCCTTCAACATCGGTTTTTAGGATAAGAGGGGTAACGCTTTGCTCTGTTAACTCACGTTGCTGAAATAGGTCAAACAGGCTGACGGGCACGCCATCAGAATCATAACCTAAGTATGTAGTAAGCGAGGCGTGAGGGTCAGTATCGACCAACAGCACTCTTTTGCCTTGCTGACTTAGCAAACCAGCAAGCGTAATCGTTGTGGTTGTTTTACCCACACCGCCTTTTTGGTTTGCAATACTCCATACAATCATTGAACTTCCTTTATGCGAGGCCAACTTCAACTAACATTCGTTCTGATATACGCTCTAACGGTAAATCTTCAGACGAGATCCCCGCTTTTGCGACAGCTTGCGGCATGCCATACACCACGCAACTTTCTTCATCCTGAGCCCAAATGGTTGCCCCTGCGGCTTGTAACATTCGAGCCCCTTCACGACCATCGGCTCCCATACCAGTCAATATCATTGACAGCACTTTATCTGCATAGATCTTCGCCGCAGAACCGAATGTTATATCAACACACGGCTTATAATTCATACGTTCACCACCATCGATAATGCGCAATTTTGCACTACCCGGACGGCCCTCAATCATCATCTGTTTACCACCCGGAGCCAAGTAAGCAACGCCTGGGCGCAATGCATCGCCATCTTCTGCTTCTTTCACTTCAATTTTACACAGTGAGTTGAGCCGATTTGCAAATGCAGCAGTGAAAGTGGCTGGCATGTGTTGAATGAGTACGATCGGATGCGGATAATTCGCAGGTAGCTTCGTCAATATTTTTTGTAACGCAACCGGGCCCCCTGTAGAGGTACCGATAGCGGTCAACTGATATTTTTTACCTGTAGCTTTAAAGCGAGCCAATGTGCCCATTGATTTCGGCGCAGGGGAACTCGCCGTTGTAGCCGCTGTTCTATTGGCAAACGGCGACGATGTGCTCGGCACTGGGCGTGAAACCAAAGGTCTTCTCAGCATCCCTTTTTTCGACGCGATTTGAATAACCCGTTGTTGTAATAAAGCGACTGCCTCATCACGGTTACGGGCAATATCTTCAAACTTTTTCGGTAAGAAATCTAACGCTCCAGCATCTAAAGCATCTAGCGTTGCTTTGGCACCATCATGAGTCAGCGATGAGAACATCAAGATTGGGATCGGGTTCGCAGCCATAATTTCACGGACAGCAGTAATGCCATCCATAACTGGCATCTCAATATCCATTGTGATGACATCAGGCTTTAAGATTCTCGCTTTTTCTACGGCTTCTTTACCGTTAGTTGCAACATCAATCACTTCTAGACGGGTGTCAGAGTTAATAATTTCACTCACACGCCGTCTAAAAAAGCTCGAATCATCAACGACTAATACTCTAATCGCCATGGGTGTCCTTATATTGTGTGCTCATTTAAATGCGGGAAGCAGCAGCATACTGCTTAAGCAAATCTGGCACATCTAGTATTAGTGCAATATGTCCATCGCTGGTAATCGTTGCCCCAGCCATACCCGGTGTTTTTTGAAGAAGCTTATCTAGTGGTTTGATTACCACTTCTTCTTGGCCAATTAAGGTATCAACCACAAAACCAACTCGCTGGCTACCAATCTGAACAATAACAACATGTCCATGACCTTTACGCAGTTCTATTTTACCCGCTTTAGGTGCTAGCCAATTCTGTAAGTAGAAGAGTGGTATCGATTTTTTACGTACTATGATGGTCAGTTGTCCATCAACAACGTTCGTCCGGCTAAGATCAAGATGGAAGATTTCATTCACGCTCGCAAGCGGTAGAGCAAATGGATGCCCTGCGACCCCAACCATCAATGTCGGTAAGATAGCGAGTGTTAGCGGCACTTTGATCGTAATCTTAGTCCCTTTGCCCATCTCAGAATCGATGTCAATTGAACCATTGAGTGTATTGATGGCTGTTTTTACAACATCCATCCCAACACCACGACCAGAAATGTCTGAAATTTGCTCTTTACTGGAGAATCCCGCCATAAAGATTAAGTTAAAACACTCTTTATTGGAGAGACGCGACGCCGCATCTTCATCCATCATGCCTCGTTTAACCGCAATACTACGCAGCTTATCTGGGTCCATACCGCCGCCATCATCGACGATAGCTAGCTCAATATGATCACCTTCTTGCGAAGCTGAGAGTATGATTTTACCCGTGCTTGGCTTTCCAGATTTGCTACGCACATCAGGCATTTCAATGCCGTGGTCAACTGAGTTACGCACTAAGTGGATCAATGGGTCTGCAAGCGCTTCGACCAAGTTTTTATCAAGGTCTGTTTCTTCGCCCCGCATTTCAAGCACGATGTCTTTTTTCAGGGTACGTGCAAGGTCTCGAACCACGCGAGGGAAACGACCGAACACTTTCTTAATCGGTTGCATGCGCGTTTTCATAACAGCGCCTTGCAAATCCGCAGTAACTACATCAAGGTTAGCCACCGCTTTTGCCATCTCTTCGTCGTTGCTATTAAGCCCTAAACTCAGCAAGCGGTTACGCACTAGCACCAATTCGCCAATCATGTTCATAATGATGTCGAGCGTTGATGTATCAACACGGACTGTTGTTTCCGGCTGAGTTTGCGCTTTTTTAGCCACAGCAGGTGCTGATACTTCTTTTTTCTCAGCCACTGCAACCGGAGCTTTCGCCGGGGAAGAGGTGGCTGGAGCCGTTACTTTAGGCTGAGGAGCAGGTTTCGCCGCTTCAGCTTTCGGTTTTGCGGTCTCTGTTGGTTTTACAGGCTCTGCTGGCTTCACATTTTCAGAAGCAGGTCTGGTTGCCATTTCCAACTCTTCTGGCAATGGCCCTTTTCCTGAGCCATGCAGCTCGTCAAGAAGCTTTTCAAACTCCTCGTCCGTCATCAAATCATCGCCACCACCAGCAGAAGCTTTAGGTGCCGCTGTTGATTTAGGCGGAGTAGTTGGTTTCGCTGTAACCTCAGGAGCGGGTTCAACGGTTGGAGCTTTGCCTACGCCGTGCAGTTCATCAAGCAGCTTTTCAAATTCGTCATCCGTAATGTCACCACTAGCAGCCACTGATGCACTTGGGGCTTTAGGCGCTGGGGCCGCCGGTGCGGCATTTTCAGAATGAGCATTAGGCGCGGTGCCCTTGCCATGTAATTCGTCTAACAGTTTTTCAAATTCATCTTGCGTGATTTCATCGATAGAATTTGACGCGACAGCCTTTGAGGCCACTGGTTGAATGACTTCCGGTTCAGGCGCTTCGATAGCGGCCTCTTCCTCGACTTCAACTTCAGCAATAACAGGCTCCACTTCGTCAATTTCATCTTCAGAAGCAGGACGACACAATTTATGAAGTTCATCGAGTAGAGCGGGATCTGCAGGCTCTAAGGGTTCTTGATCTTGAACAGCGCGAAACTGTGCGTTAACGGTGTCTAAAGCTCGTAACATCGTATCCATCAAGCTCGATGTTACACTTCTTTGGCCATTGCGTAAGATATCAAATACGTTCTCGGCACCGTGGCACGTCTCAACCAGCTCGGTGAGGGCAAGAAACCCGGCCCCACCTTTAACGGTATGGAAACCGCGGAAAATCGCATTTAATAACTCCCTGTCTTCGGGGTTGTTCTCAAGTTCAACCAATTGCTCTGAGAGCAATTCGAGAATTTCACCTGCTTCAACCAAAAAGTCCTGAAGAATGTCGTCGTCTAATTCGTAGCTCATACGTTACCCCTAAAAACCAAGACTCGATAACAAATCATCGACTTCGTCTTGAGATGAAACCGCATCGGCTCTTTCATGAGGGTTCAAAATAGGACCTTCAGGTTCGATAGATGGGTTCTTCTTGTCTGTTTTTTGTTCTATTTGGTTAGCCCCAAAGGCAGTGAGAATCTCAACTAGGCGTTTCTCAACTTCATTAACCAGCGTAATAACACGCCGAATTATTTGGCCAGTGAGATCTTGAAAGTCTTGAGCCATCAATATCTCAGTTAGCTGACCTCGCAATTCGCTGCTGTTGCCTTCAACTTGTGATAGTAGATCATCAATACGGTGACAAAGTGCTTTAAACTCAATGAGATCAATACGCCCATGCATCAACTCATTCCATTGTGGACGCACTTTTAACAAACCTTCGTGAAGGCTGTCAGCGATCGGCATACATCGATCCACTGCATCCATTGTTTTATTCGCAGCTACTTCCGTTTTATCAATTACATATTGAAGACGATCCCTTGCATCTGGAATTTCGTCATTTGCAATCTCAGCCATGCGTTCATCAAGGTTGAACTGTTTGAGCGATTCATGCAGTTCCCTTGTCAAAGTGCCTATTTCTTGCAGCATTGGATTGCTTGCTTTGTCGTAGGTCTCTTTAAAGAGTTGATTCGCCTGATCTTGCTGTCCATTTTCCAGTAGCTGAACGAGTTCTTTTGCTTGTTCTAATGAAATCATCGATTAGCCTTTTCGCGCATAAATGAATAGAGCACCTTTTGTCTGTGACCACACGCTTTATAAACGCTCGAAAATTTTATCCAGTTTTTCTTTAAGCGTAGCAGCAGTAAAAGGTTTTACGATATAACCATTCACACCTGCTTGAGCAGCCTCGATGATTTGTTCGCGTTTTGCTTCTGCGGTGATCATCAGAACAGGCAGATGCTTAAGTTCTGCGTCTGCTCGGATATTTTTCAACAAATCGATGCCTTGCATGCCCGGCATATTCCAGTCTGTAACCACAAACTCAAAATCACCTTTCTTTAGCATAGGCAACGCTGTCAGGCCATCATCTGCTTCTTGGGTATTATTGAAGCCCAAATCACGAAGTAGATTCTTAACAATACGGCGCATTGTTGAAAAGTCGTCAACAATAAGGATCTTCATGTTTTTATTCAAAATTGCCTCCACTGAGCTCGAAATCAGTGATATTAGTCATTTTGCGTCCAAGAACTTAACTTCGTTCTTAGTCGCTGCATAGATTGGCTTAGTATCTGGCTAACGCGGGATTCGCTAACACCTAGAACTTCACCAATTTCTTTTAAGTTTAGCTCTTCATCATAATAGAGCGAAAGTACCAAAGCTTCACGTTCTGGAAGTGATTTTATTGATTCAACCAATGCTTTGCGAAACGATTCATCGGCGACTCCCTTAAATGGCGAGTTGTCTTCATCGTCATCCAGAGGAGAAATTGCATCATCAGAAATACCTAAATCTTCGATTCCGACAATCCGTGAGCAATTAATGTCAGTTAATACAGTATGGTACTGATCCAGCGACATGCCTAAATACTTCGCAACTTCTGTA
>NZ_CAWNTB010000150.1:0-31897 GCF_963877065.1 Vibrio sp. V01_P9A10T6 | reverse complement strand
TAGAAAAAATAAAGAGATATAACTCACATTAATAAACTTAAAATAATCAATTTAAGCTTGCAAAATTCGCTCTTTTTAGTCATTTAGATGCCTATTACCTTAACTCCACTTCAAAATACGGCTCGGCGTGAATTTTTCACAACTCTTATGCTATGCTTACCCAACTTTGATCGCGTTTTTGACCAAAATATCGGTAAGTGTTTTATCAATAACCTGATTATTATTGACTAAAAAAGCTTGCGGAGTAGAGTGACGGTCGAAGTAAGGATTGCTTGTCTCACTCAAGGAGTGTCTTGGTAAAACCATAATCCCTAAACGGTTTGTTGTTTCGCTAGAACATTGCCGATAGATACTGTTTTCGTGTTTAACACGTTCTATTTGGCCACTTCACATAATGAATTAAAGATAAGCTGACAGCGTCTATCATCTCAACAGTAAGAGAACTACCCATGCCGATGTGTCCCTCGGAAGCGCTTTTCTCAAGAACTTTCTTGGTAAAGCCCCTGACTGGTACAAAGTTGCCATTATTGCTTTTCTCATTATCAACCCGATTGTTTTCTTTTTGGTCGACCCATTTATTGCTGGTTGGCTACTTGTGGTTGAATTCATTTTCACCCTAGCGATGGCGCTTAAATGCTATCCCCTGCAACCTGGTGGCTTACTGGCTATCGAAGCTATCGCCATTGGGATGACCAGTGCAGAGCAAGTAAAACATGAGCTTGTGAATAACATCGAAGTTCTGCTGCTACTGGTGTTTATGGTGGCTGGTATCTATTTCATGAAACAGCTATTGCTGTTCATCTTCACCAAAATACTACTTGGTATTCGTTCAAAAGCGATGCTTTCGGTCGCCTTTTGCATTACAGCTGCTTTCCTGTCTGCATTTTTGGATGCTTTAACAGTTATTGCTGTGGTCATCAGTGTCGCCGTCGGGTTTTACTCGATTTATCACAAAGTGGCATCGGGACAAGGGACAAGCTCCGCTCATGACCATACTCAAGATGAGCATATCTCAGAACTAACACGTGATGACCTAGAAAACTATCGTGCGTTTTTGCGCTCACTACTGATGCATGCTGGCGTAGGTACCGCTTTAGGCGGGGTGATGACCATGGTTGGTGAACCACAAAACCTGATCATCGCCGATCAAGCAGGTTGGTTTTTTGGCGAGTTTATCATCCGTATGTCTCCGGTAACCGTACCTGTTTTTCTCTGTGGTATTTTGACCTGTGTATTGGTTGAAAAGCTGAAGCTATTTGGTTACGGCGCAGAATTACCCGCTAACGTTCGTCAAATTCTGGTCGATTTTGACACGGCTGAGCGCAAAAATCGAACCAATCAAGACGTCGCAAAACTTTGGATCCAAGGCGCTATTGCTGTCTGGCTGATTGTTGGATTGGCACTGCACTTAGCGGCAGTTGGATTGATTGGTCTTTCAGTTATTATTTTGGCGACAGCATTTACTGGTGTGATAGAAGAACATTCGCTAGGCAAAGCATTTGAAGAAGCCCTACCCTTTACGGCGCTGCTGGCGGTATTCTTCTCCATCGTAGCCGTAATTATCGATCAACAACTCTTTAAGCCAGTTATCGATGCTGTGTTGAATGTTGAAGATAAAGGGGCTCAGCTTGCTCTCTTCTATGTGGCTAACGGGCTTTTGTCGATGGTTTCGGATAACGTTTTCGTTGGCACTGTCTATATTAATGAAGTCAAAACAGCGCTACTAGAAGGTGTTATCACACGTGACCAATTCGATTTATTGGCTGTCGCGATTAACACAGGTACGAACTTACCGTCAGTAGCAACACCAAACGGTCAAGCCGCTTTCTTATTCTTATTAACATCAGCACTTGCACCATTGATCCGCCTTTCTTATGGCAAAATGGTCATCATGGCTCTGCCCTACACGATTGTATTGGCATTAGTTGGCCTGTTTGGCATTGTCTTCTTAGTTGAACCCATGACTGCGCATTTTTATGACTTAGGGTGGATTACGCACCATTCAGCCAAAGCAGTTCAAGCCATCTCTGCTGGGCATTAAAATATTCGGTTGATAATGAAACTTATCTAAGTTAAAAAGCTCTGAACTATCAGGGCTTTTTATTCTTTACAGGTATTGAATGTGACTTTTTTTTCTACTCTGAAACTGTTCTCTCAATCGAGAAAATCTTGGTTTTTATTACTTCTTTTTGTGGTTTTTTTTGAGGCTTGTGCGCTTTTTTTTCAGCACATCATGATGCTCGCACCGTGTGTGATGTGCATTTATGAACGTGTGGCGATGCTAGGAATTGGCGGAGCAGCTCTGCTTGGCTTAATCGCACCCAATAATCCGATTGTTCGTTGGATTGGACTCGTTACTTGGGGAGCCAGTGCTTATAAAGGTTTGACTTTAGCTCTGCAACATGTGGATTACCAATTCAACCCTTCTCCTTTTGCCACTTGTGATTTATTTGTCACTTTTCCAAGCTGGGCACCACTCAATCAATGGGCACCTTGGATGTTCGAAGCTTACGGTGACTGTTCGAAAGTGGTATGGCAATTTTTAACGCTTTCCATGCCACAGTGGCTAGTGGTCATCTATGCTGCTAACTTGCTGGTGCTCGCTTTTGTTGTTTTAGCTCAGTTCGCGAAAACCCCCGTCAATAAGCTGCGGTAATAATCTGCTTGATCAAAAAAGGCATCTCGCTAAGAGATGCCTTTGGGCTGATTCACATCGCTTACTCTGACGCAAGCAGCGGATCAACATTAATATACTTACCAATTTGTTGCCGTTTTACCGTTGGCACATAGGGTATTTCACCAAGCTTAGGCGCTGGAATGCGCGATTCCAACATTGCAATAATTTCAGCGTAATGCTCAGTTCCGGGGTTCACTCGGTTGGCTACCCAGCCAACAATCTTCAACCCGTCGGCGATAATACTTTCCGCTGTTAAAATTGCATGGCTTAAGCAACCTAGTTTAATCCCTACCACTAATACCACTGGTAGCTGTTCTTGTTTAACCCAAGTAGACAAGCAGTCCGTATCGGAGATCGGAACGCGCCAACCACCAGCACCTTCGATCAACACAATGTCAGCATTCGCTTTATGCTTAGCTAATTTGCTACTGAGCACGCCATAATCAATCTCGACGTGTTCATGTTTTGCGGCGATATGTGGTGATGTAGGGAGCGCTAAAGAATATGGATTCACATCACCATAGGGCATCTCTTTGGTTGCCGCTTTCATCAGATGTAATGCATCTGAGTTGCGTAAGCCAAATTCCGTTTTTTCGCTACCAGCGGCAACGGGTTTGTAGCCAATAGTCACCAAATCCTTGGCGGCTAATGCTTGTAGAATCGCTTTTGAAGCGACCGTTTTTCCAACGTCGGTGTCCGTACCCGCAATAAAAAATGCATCAATCATCGATGTATAACCCCTAAACAAACCTGATAAGTTGCAGGTAGAAGACCTTGATGGTTTTGAAATGCTTGGTATGCCTGCTCAATTTGCAGTAGAGCCTTGCGGCTTGTTAACCCTTGTGAGCGTCCACTTACGTGATTTGCACCAATTCCTTTAAGATCTCTCATCAAGGAAAAAGCTTTGTCATACCAAACTGTGATCGAAGGCAAGTCTAGTTGATGGTGGTAACCGTGAGATTGCGCTAACGCAATTTTTACCTGATTGAGTGTGATGAAATCATTGACGTGTTGATGTGTATCAATTTTTGTCCACGCTTGTTTCAGTTCAAACAGCGAACCGTCCAATAATGTCGAAAAATAAGCCGTCCCTTGTGGTTTCAATACGCGGTGAATTTGTCGCAGTGGTAGAACAAGGTCATCACACCACTGCAGCGCTAAGCTAGAAAAAACGTAATCAAAAGAGGCGTTGGCGAAAGGAAGCGCCTCAGCATCGGCTTGATAATAGGTGACGCCAACATCACCACAACGTATTTTAGCTTGTACTAGCATCTCACTTGAGAGGTCAACACATACCACATACGCCCCTCTACGCCGCAGTTGCTCTGAAAAATAGCCCGTACCACAACCAAGATCGAGCACTCTTTTTCCTACTAGATTGCGCGGCATTTTGTCCAATAAACGGTGCCCTACGTCACGTTGAAAAGCGGCATGTACATCATAATGCTTTGCCGCGCGGCTAAAAGAGTGGGCAATGGCGGCTTTGTCATGCAGCGTATTTATCTCTATGGCATGAGTTTGTGGCATATTCAGCTCTCCTCTAGCGCACGTTGCAGTTGTGTGGTTAGTTGCTCTATGTCAGCAATAGTGTGATTGGCGGTTAGAGTGATACGCAATCGGGCACGGCCTTGAGCCACCGTTGGTGGGCGAATCGCGGTCAACCAACACCCGCTATGTCGCAATTGATCGGCGATATTCAATGCTGTTTGCGCCTCACCAACAAGGTAGGGTTTGATTGGCGTTAGCGTTTCAACATAGCCATCGAAACCTTGCATGGATTCAGCGTAATAAGCTTGCAGCTCAGTCAGTTTTTCTCTGCGCCACGGCTGCTGAGTGACCATTGAAATAGCATGAGTTACTGCATAAGCTTGCGCTGGCGGCATGGCTGTAGAATAGACGTGGTGACGAGCAAACTGCGTAAGAAAGTCACCCACCTCTTGATTGCATAAGATAGCTGCACCCGATAACCCCAAGGCTTTGCCAAAGGTCACCACTAAGAGCTGTGGTTTTATTCCTGCCGCGCTGCAACTGCCTGCCCCACCCTCGCCCAACACACCGATGCCGTGTGCATCATCGACTGCCAACCACGCTTCACCTTGCAGTGCATCCGTGATTTCGCACAGCGCTGCACAATCACCATCCATGCTAAAGACCCCTTCAGTCACCACTAATGTATGACTATCGCTGTTAAGCTGTTGCTTAAGATGAGTGACATCGTTGTGCCGAAAACGCTTCATACTGGCTGCGCAAAGCATTCCTGCTTCCATCAAAGAGGCGTGGTTAAGTTTATCTTGCAGTAGCAAATCGTCTTTATTGAGCAGGCTAAACAGCAGTGCCTGATTAGCACTAAACCCCGATCCAAACAAAATGGCTCGCTCATAACCTAGCCACTCACACAATTTGGCTTCAAGGTTGCGGTGGGCTGAGCTAAAACCAGTGACCAAAGGAGATGCACCGCTACCGCAACCGTACATACTCAGCCCTTGCTGCCAAGCGTCAATCAATTCTGAGTCGTGCGCAAGGCCAAGGTAATCGTTACTGGAAAAGTTAAGATACTGGCGGCCATCTTTGCACAATCGAACCTGGTTGCCTCCCTCAAGCTCGATAAGAGAACGAGAAAGCCCAAGATCGTGACGAGCACTGAGCGCCGCTGAAATACGTGAATTAAACGCTGGCATCGTAGAAAAGATCATCTTTAGTAGGACGAGCTGCCACCCGTTTTACGACACGTTCAAGCAGCTCACTTTCTGCAACTTCATCCGGTTTTTGGCTCACTTGTTGGCTATTGATACCCAGTTTTTTAAATAACTGCATATCGCTATCTTCATCAGGATTAGGAGTCGTTAGCAACTTGCAACCGTAGAAAATGGAGTTTGCACCTGCCATAAAGCACAGCGCTTGCATCTGCTCATTCATATTTTCACGTCCAGCCGATAAACGCACCGCCGATTGTGGCATCATGATCCGAGCAACAGCAATCAGACGAATAAAATCAAACGCTTCGACATCTTCGGCTTGCTCTAACGGTGTGCCTTTCACTTTGACCAGCATATTAATCGGTACACTTTCAGGATGGGTTGGTAAGTTCGCTAATTCCACCAACAGGCCAGCGCGGTCATTAGCGCTCTCTCCCATACCGATAATTCCCCCAGAGCAGATCTTCATTCCTGCATCGCGCACGTGCGATAAAGTATCAAGGCGATCTTGATAGGTTCGAGTGGTGATAATGTTGCCATAGTATTCAGGTGAGGTATCTAGGTTGTGGTTGTAATAATCAAGCCCTGCACTGGCCAACTCGCTTGCTTGATCAGGCGTTAGCATGCCCAACGTCATACACGTTTCCAAGCCCATCTCTTTCACGCCACTGATCATCTCTTTCAAGAGAGGCATATCACGCGCTTTCGGGTTTTTCCACGCCGCTCCCATACAAAAGCGGGTCGAGCCAGAGCGCTTCGCTTTTTGCGCCGCGTCTAACACCCGCTCGACTTCCATCAACCGTTCTTTATCAACATCAGTCCGGTAATGCGCACTTTGCGGGCAATATTTACAATCCTCAGGACACGCTCCCGTCTTAATAGAAAGTAACGTGCTGACCTGCACGTAATTTTTGGGATGGTATTGACGATGTACTTGCTGCGCTTCAAACAGTAGATCCATAAACGGCTTTTCGACCAGTGCGTTCACCTCAGCAACGGTCCAGTTATGACGAACTTCCACATCTCTTCCTTATTCAGTTTTATTATTTTGTTACTTGGCTAGTCTACTGACAAGCGATAGACTGTCAACAACCAAAGAAAACATAAGTTTACGTTTGATTGTTTTTTAATCAAAACCAGCAATATGGACTCAACATGGATTTACTCTTCGACCGCCAACATATCTGGCACCCCTACACTTCAACGCTGACGCCATTGACTTGTTATCCCGTCACTCACGCTCAAGGTGTCCATCTTTATTTGGAAGATGGGCGACGCTTGATTGATGGAATGTCCTCTTGGTGGGCAACTATTCATGGTTATAACCATCCACACCTTAATTACGCTGCGCATCAGCAAATTGATAAAATGTCACACGTGATGTTTGGCGGTATCACACATCAACCCGCCATTACGCTTTGTAAAAAATTACTGGCATTAGCGCCAAGCAATCTTGAGCACGTATTTTTAGCCGATTCTGGCTCTGTCGCCGTGGAGGTCAGTTTAAAAATGGCGCTGCAATACTGGCATGCAAAAGGTCAACCACGAGCGAAATTTCTCACCTTACGCCATGGCTATCACGGCGATACGTTTGCCGCGATGTCAGTCACTGATCCAGATAACTCAATGCATTCGCTCTACAAAGGTTTTTTGCCGCAGCATATTTTTGCCGATTCGCCAACTTGCGGTTTTTGGGATGAGTGGGATGAACGCGATCTCGATGATTTTCGAGATAAAATAATGCACGCTCATCAAGAGCTTGCGGCGGTGATTTTAGAACCAATTGTGCAAGGTGCTGGCGGTATGCGTATCTATCACCCTCAGTTTTTAAAAGGCGTGCGCGCACTTTGCGATCAATATGGTCTGCTACTGATTGCCGATGAGATTGCAACTGGGTTTGGCCGTACTGGAAAGCTCTTCGCCTGCGAGCACGCTAATATCGCGCCTGATATTTTATGTGTCGGTAAGGCCTTAACGGGTGGCTATATGACGCTTTCGGCCACACTGGCGACCAAGCAAGTCGCCGATACGGTTTGTGCTGGCGAAGCGGGCTGCTTTATGCATGGGCCAACCTTTATGGCTAACCCATTGGCGTGCGCCGTCGCCTGCGCCAGCTTAGAGCTCATCGAACAGGGCGATTGGCAACAGCAAACCCAGCGTATTGAAGCGCAATTTGCTCATTTACTGCCCATGCTTAACCGTTTTGAGATGGTAAAAGAGACGCGCTGGCTGGGCGCTATCGGCGTGATTGAAACGCATCGCCCTGTCAATATGGAAGTCATTCAAGCGCTATTTGTTGAGCAAGGGGTCTGGATCCGTCCTTTTGGCTGTTTAATCTATGTGATGCCACCGTTTATTAGCCAAGTAGATGACATTGAAAAACTGATCAACGCTGTAGCGGTGGCATTGCAAAATTCGCAATGCTTTCAAATCGATGGGGCTTAAATAGAACCGACACATACTATTGATGCATAAAAAAACCGACTCGCAAGTCGGTTTTTTTACTGTGTTTAACGCATCATGATTAACCGATGTGCGTTGCGCCACCCATGTATGGTTGCAGTACGCTAGGAACGGCAATACGGCCATCGGCTTGTTGGTTGTTTTCCAAAATGGCCACCATAGTACGGCCCACAGCAAGGCCTGAACCGTTCAGCGTATGCACAAGCTCAGGTTTATTACCGCCTTTGCGACGGAAACGGGCTTGCATACGACGCGCTTGGAAATCCCACATGTTTGAGCAAGAGGAGATCTCACGGTATGTACCTTGCGCAGGAACCCACACTTCTAGATCGTAAGTTTTGCGAGAGCCAAAGCCCATGTCACCTGCACACAACACCACTTTACGGTACGGCAGTTCAAGCAATTTCAGCACTTTTTCCGCATGACCCGTTAACTCTTCCAGCGCCGCCATTGAATCTTCTGGGCGCGTGATCTGAACCAATTCGACTTTATCAAATTGGTGCATACGGATAAGACCACGTGTATCGCGACCATACGATCCCGCCTCAGAACGGAAACAAGGTGTATGAGCCGTCATTTTAAGTGGCAGATCGGCTTCGTCAGAAATGGTGTCACGCACCAAGTTCGTTACCGGCACTTCAGCCGTTGGGATAAGAGACAGTTTACGTGGCTCTTCATCATTCACTTTTTCAGTTAGTGGCTCAGTATGGAATAGGTCTTGACCAAATTTAGGTAGCTGGCCAGTACCAAACAGGCTGTCAGCGTTGACAAGATAAGGGACATACATTTCTGTATAACCATGTTCTTGTGTGTGCAAGTCCAGCATGAACTGAGCAATCGCACGGTGCAGACGAGCAAATTGGCCTTTCATCACGATAAAGCGAGCGCCTGTAATTTTAGTCGCACTAGCAAAATCTAAACCACCGGCCATTTCACCAAGATCAACGTGATCTCTGAGCTCAAAATCGTAAGTTTTGGGTTCGCCCCAACGAGAAACTTCTACGTTGTCATTTTCATCTTTACCATCAGGAACCGATTCATCTGGTACGTTGGGTACAGACAGAGTAATCGCATCCAATTGTGCTTGGATGTCATTCAACTGCGCTTTTTTCGCGTCTAAGTCACTGCCTAGAGAGCCGATTTGTAGCTTGACTGCTTCTGCGCCCGCTTTGTCGCCGGCGGCCATTTTTTGGCCAATTTCTTTGGAGATGGAGTTGCGCGAGGATTGTAAATTTTCAACTTCTACTTGAATGGACTTACGTTGTTCTTCAAGTTGACGAATTGTCTCAACGTCGAGTTTGAAACCGCGACGCGCTAATTTTGCAGCTGTTTCATCCAGCTCAGTGCGAAGTAATTTAGAATCCAGCATTGCTAATCCTATGCTTTTAGTTATGAAAAACGCGCCTGCATCCCTTTCTAATAAGAGCGACGCGTAGAGAAAATTGAACCCGACAAAGATAACGAAAAGAGACTATTTTTCATAGCGCTTTTGTGGGCTTTTTGCATCTAAACTAGCCAAGTAATCTAACTTTTCACCAATTTTGGTTTCTAAACCTCGATTTGTTGGCTGGTAGTAGCGTGTATCGCTCATTTCAGGCGGCAAATAACTTTCGCCAGCCGCGTAAGCTCCCGGTTCATCGTGGGCATAGCGATATTGTGCTCCATAACCAAGATCTTTCATCAAACTGGTTGGTGCATTACGCAAATGAGGCGGCACCTCATACTCTGGCAAATTATGCGCATCAGCTAAGGCTTGCTTCCACGCGCTATACACGGCATTACTTTTGGGCGCGCACGCTAAATAGACAATCGCTTGTGCAATAGCACGTTCACCTTCCGCAGGACCAACGCGGGTAAAACAGTCCCAAGCGGCGAGCGCCACCTGCATGCCTCTTGGGTCGGCGTTGCCAACATCTTCCGAAGCTATCGCCAATAAACGACGAGCGATATAAAGTGGATCGCAGCCTGCTGCGATCATTCTGGCCGACCAATACAGCGCCGCATCGGGGTTGGAACCTCGAATCGATTTATGCACCGCAGAGATAAGGTCGTACCAAATATCGCCTTTATTATCAAAGCGCGACACTTTTTCGCCTGCCACTTCGGCCAACAGTTTGAGCGTAATGAGCTTTTCACCTTGCGCATTCTCTTCGGCCATGTCGTACAGCAGCTCAAGATAATTGAGTGACATGCGCGCATCACCATTGACCAATTCAGCCAAACGTTCGAGCACGTTATCCATAAACTGCGCTGCGACTTTACCTAAACCGCGATCGGCATCGTTGATTGCTTGATTGAGCGCCAGCAAAATTTCATCGCTAGCCAGCGAGGTTAATTTGTACACCCGAGCACGAGATAGCAAAGCGTTGTTGAGTTCAAAAGAGGGATTCTCTGTCGTGGCACCAATGAAAGTCACAGTGCCATCTTCAATGTGTGGCAAAAAGGCATCTTGTTGAGATTTATTAAAACGATGCACTTCGTCTACAAACAAAATAGTACGTCGACCCGCCATTTTATTTTCGCGCGCTTTTTCAATGGCAGCACGGATCTCTTTAACGCCAGAAGTCACCGCAGAAACACGTTCAACCTCTGCATTGGCGTAATTCGCCGCCACTTCAGCCAAGGTCGTTTTACCCGTACCGGGCGGCCCCCACAAGATCATCGAATGAATATGACCAGCCTCTAATGCACGCCGCAAGGGTTTACCCACACCTAAAATGTGCTGCTGGCCAATATACTGCTCAACCGTCTGAGGGCGCATTCTAGCGGCCAACGGACGGAAATCTTCATCACCCGAAAAATCTAAGCTGTAGTTACCCACACTGCTGTAATTACCCACACTATAATTACTCACGCCTTAGTCCCTATCTCAATTACGTTGATCATCAACCTCGACACCTTGCGGGATCTGGAACGTGAAACGCGCTTTAGCGGCCGGTGTTAGTTGTACATCGCTAAACGTAAACAGACTCTTCTGTCCATCTTGTTCAATCACGTTAAAACCTTTCACGATCCCTTTCTCATCAATCGCTATCTGAAACTGCCCTTGGTTTGAATCTACCGCGGTTGGCGTTAGGGTGAAATCATCACCGTTTTGTGCAACCTTATAGTGATCCCAATCACTGGCGCGATTACGAGTCAGCAACACAAAAGGAGTTTGTTCCGTCGCTTGTTCTTGATTATAAATACTCACTTGTTCGATAAATGGACTGTAATACCATAAGGTTTTACCATCAGACACCAGTAAGTTTTCATCAGGAGCGGTCGTTTGCCAACGGAAAAGGCTTGGCCGAACAATATCAACTTTCCCCTGACCTTCCATCACAATATCACCTTCAGGGCTGATCACTTGCTGGGCAAAGGTAGCGCTAAAACCAGCGTTCAGCGCGAGGCGTTGGCTCAACTCGTCTTTTGGCGCAGCCAAAACAGCGACAGAAAAACTACACAGCAACAGGGCTAACACTCTTTTCATGATTACCACACTCCATGGATAACAATTTTTTGTCTATAACGTTTTCTATAACGTTTATTGATAAGGCCCTCTTCTCTTAAGAAGCATTCACTTATCAGAACAACTTATTTATCAAAATAACTCGTTTATAAGGGCTTATTTGCTTGGGTTTGTCAGCGTTTTGTTGAGATTAAACCTCAGGCGGCGTACTTTACTGGCCACAGCACTGTTTGAATTTTTTGCCACTGACGCACGGGCAAGGATCATTGCGTCCAATCTCTTTAAATGGGTTAACCCGCTGCGTTTTCATGCCGAGCATTAATTCATCAGCCATTAACGCCACTTCAGTGATCATGACATCTAACTGCTCAGCAAAATCACTCAAACTGGGTGGTGTTGCAAAACCCGCTTCGCTCATCTGCTGCTGTGTTTGTGTTTCATCGATGGCTAACATGAAGGTGGTCAACAAAGCTTGCAGCATGCGCAGGCTGCCATCACCAATTTGAGTCTCTAACCATTGCGGTTCAACGACTGGCCAGACGCTCATAAACCCTTCAGCAAAATCAGCCCACTGAGTCGCATTATCTAGCAAGGCTAACGCCGAATATTCGCTACGTTTGAGCAAGTTATACTGCAGATTAATTTGCGCCATCACCACTGGTTCAAGTGCTTTGACTTGCTCCCCCACTAAAGGTTCTAACCAAGTTGTGGGTTCTAACGGCTTAGTGGCGAAATTGGATGCCAAAATAGCCCCTTCAAAAAAATGAGCGGATTGAGGAGCTGATTGAGGTAGAGAGAGCAATGAGTAGGTCATGAAAATCTGTACAGTTAAAATGGTTGACCAAGGATTATATACCAACTCTTGCATTTAGTGACTTTTGATTCGGTAACCACTACAATCTCGCCTCGAATTTTTAAGGCGAAATGATGATGCGTGTAATTTTGGGCCCAATGGAGGGTGTGCTAGACCACTTGATGCGTGAACTGCTCACCCAGATGAATGATTACGATCTGTGCGTGACTGAATTTGTGCGTGTCGTTGACCAATTATTGCCTGACCACGTTTTTTATCGCCTTTGTCCTGAACTGAAAACAGGCTCAAAAACACAAGCAGGTGTTCCCGTGCACGTTCAACTGCTCGGCCAAGAGCCACATTGGATGGCAGAAAATGCCGCACGAGTTGCTGAATTAGGCGCGCACGGCATTGACTTGAACTTTGGTTGCCCAGCGAAAACGGTCAACAAACACAAAGGCGGTGCGGCGCTGTTACAACATCCGGAATTGATTTATCAAGTGGTAAAATCATGCCGAGATGCGGTACCGAAAGCGATCCCTGTTTCGGCTAAAATCCGCTTAGGTTGGGAAGACCCTAACGACTGCTTTGAAATTGTCGATGCGATTGAACAAGCTGGAGCAAACGAGCTCACAGTTCATGCCCGAACAAAAGCGGGCGGTTATCGCGCCAGTGAAATTAAGTGGGATTACATTAATCAGATACGCCAGAAGACGTCTCTGTCTCTGATCGCTAATGGCGAAATTTGGAACTATGACGATGGTCAAGCCTGTATTAAAGCGACGGGCGTAGAGTCATTGATGGTTTGTCGAGGTGCATTCAACGTTCCCAATTTAGGCAATGTGGTGAAACATAACCATAAAGTGATGCCTTGGCATGAAGTGGTTGATCTGCTCCTGCGCTATTCGCAATTTGAAATTAGAGGCGATAAAGGCTTTTACTATCCCAACCGAGTCAAGCAATGGTTTACCTACTTGCGTCAAGAATATCCTCAAGCTAACGAGCTATTTCGCGAAATCAGGACCTTCACCAAATCGGAACCCATCGTGGAGCACATTCAGCGTTACCGTGATCGGTTACAAAACACCTTGTAATGCGTTTTCTTCAGGCTTTCTCAACCTCACGCCGAGAAAGCCTGTTGCTGCTTAGTCAACCACTGTGTTAACTAACCCTCTGTGATAACGAAATAAAACCATTAACTGAGTAGAAGGCTATCATCTGCCAGCTCTTCGCCTCGAACTTTCGAAAACATTTCCAGTAGATCAGGCACTTTCATATTGGCACGCTGCTCACCAGACACATCAAGAACAATTTCACCTTGGTGAAGCATCACAGTGCGATCACCACACGCTAAGGCATCTTTCATCGAGTGCGTTACCATCATCACCGTCAAGTTAAATTCTTTGACGATTGTTTTGGTCAAATCAATGATAAAGGCCGCCATTCTAGGATCCAGAGCCGCAGTGTGCTCATCAAGCAGTAACAATTTACTGTCAGATAAAGTTGCCATCACTAAGCTAACCGCTTGACGCTGCCCACCAGACAGTAGGCCGATGTTATCGCCTAAACGATCTTCTAATCCCAAACCAAGGATAGCGATTCGCTCTTGAAACAACTTGCGACGTGATGAAGAAAGTGACAGCCCCCACCCTCGGCGCTTGCCGCGCATGTAGGCTAAAGCCATATTCTCTTCAATGGTTAAATCGCCACATGTACCGGCAAGTGGGTCTTGGAACACGCGAGCGCATAAACGTGCACGCTGATCTACGCTCTGGCGCGTGACATCGACTTCATCGATGAGTACTTTGCCTGCCATCATGGGCGTTTCGCCCGTTACAGCGCCTAATAAGGTCGATTTCCCTGCACCATTTGAGCCAATCACAGTTAAAAATTGATGTTCAGGTACTTCGAGGTGAACACCTCTTAACGCTCTATTTTCTAAAATTGTGCCAGGGTTAAACGTGACTTGAATATCTTCTAAACGAATCATAATGTTTCTCCTGACGCTTTATCCTGCTTAGTAACAACCGACTTCTGAGCAGGAGAATTACCCTTTTTTGCTTTGAAGTTCCTTTTCATTTTTGGCGCAATCAGTGCGATGGCCACCAGCACAGCAGTAACTAAGTTGAGATCAGATGCCTGCAAACCGAACATGCCCGAGCTCAAAGCAAAGGCGACCGCTAAACGGTACAGCACTGAACCGACGATGACCGCCAGCACTGCAACCCAGATCCGGCGACCAGGGATCAACGTCTGCCCCAAGATCACAGCAGCAAGGCCAACGACAATCGTCCCTACACCCGAAGTTACATCAGCAAAACTGTTGGTTTGCGCAAACAGTGCCCCAGCAAAACCGACAAAACCATTCGATAACGCAAGAGCAAAATAGGTATAAAACGAGGTGCTTCCGCCTTGTGCTCTCACCATGCGGGCATTAACGCCCGTAGCACGCAGTCCAAGTCCAAAGTCACTGTTTAATAATCGCACCACAAACCAGGCCGAAATCAAGACCAATACACCCACGACCAGCGGGCGAATGTAAACCGAGTCACCCATGGCTTCAAAGGGCGTAAGAATGGTCTCCTCCCCAAGCAGAGCAATATTGGGGCGTCCCATAATACGAATATTGATGGAGAAGGCGGCAATCATGGTGAGAATCGACGCCAATAGATGCAAAATACCGCAGCGAACCGCAAGAAATGCAGTCACCCAACCGGTAAAGGCACCCGCAAGTATTGCCATTCCTGTAGCGACCCAAGGGTTAATACCTGCCACAATCGCCGTTGCGGCCACCGCAGCGCCCATCGGGAAGCTGCCGTCAACGCTTAAATCGGGGAAATCAAGGACACGGAAAGTGAGGTAAACACCCAATGCCACTAATCCGTACAGCAGCCCTATCTCTAGAGCGCCAAAAAAAGCAAAAGCAGACATAACAACTCCTTTCTCTGCTTAAACAGAGCTAAAGCCTTCGCTCTAGCTCTGAATGGTCTTTATTTTACGCTCGTAGCACGATCAAGTACTGACTGAGGAATCGTTACGCCCAGTTTTTCCGCTGCGGTTTTGTTGATCATTAAATCAGACCCTTTGGCCACTTTAACATCCAGTTTACCCGGTGCTTGGCCTTCCAAGATAGCGACAACATAGTCCGCGGTTTGTACGCCAATTTGGTAATAATCAAAGCCAAGGCTAGCAATCGCTCCGCGTTCAACATAAGAGGTTGCTGCGCCAAATACTGGGGTCTTAGCTTGGTTTGCCGAAACAATCATCCCTTCAATCGCACTGGCGACAGTATTATCAATCAAGGCATAGATAATGTCTGATTTTGAGGCAATCGCCTGTGTCGCAGTTTGTACGTCTGCGCTTTTTAAGGCTGTCGCTTCAATAAGTTTAATGCCATGTTTTTGAGTGCTCGATTTAAGCAGTTCCATCAAGCTCACTGCATTCGCCTCTCCGGGGTTATACACTACCCCGATAGATTTCACGTTTGGCATGATCTCTTTGATCAGCTCAATGTGCTGTTCAACTGGCGATAGATCAGAAAGCCCGGTCACATTCTTACCCGGTTGATCAAGTTTTTTTACCAATTTAGCACCGACAGGATCGGTCACCGCCGTGAACACGACAGGAATAGTTTTGGTTGCAGAGACGAGCGCTTGCGCCGTGGGGGTTGCGATGCCGACTAACACATCAGGATTTTCCCCGACAAATTGACGCGCAATTTGAACAGCAATAGCTGGGTTGCCTTGCGCGGTTTTAAAATCAAAATCGAGATTTTTGCCTTGTTCATAACCTTTTGCTTTTAAACCATCAAGTAAACCTTGTCTGGTTGCGTCTAAAGCTGGGTGCTCAACAATTTGCGATACGGCGACTTTCGCTGTTTTGGCCATGATGCTTGTGGAAGAGAGTAATACTGCTCCTGCAAAAACGGCGGTAACAATGGCTTTGCCTGCTTTCATCTTAACTCCTTGATTTAAGCATTATACCCTTCCTACTTAAAGCGGTAGCAGTGCTAGAAAATGCGCTCATCCCGTTAAACACAGTTAACCTGTGCCACATTAGGATTCATCCCATTGCAGATTGCTTACAACTTCATATTGTTTGGGTATACATGTTGGATGTTGTGTTTTTAATATTTTTATGTACGCGCACTGAGCGTCGCTGACAACATTATTACCAGTAACTCAGGCTAAAGGGAAGTGAGGTTTAACAGTAAAGTAACAAAAAGAGAGATAAGAATAAGGCGAAAGTTGAATAACAAAGAGGAGTTCACTGCGGAAGTCCTCTTTGCCTTTTATTCACATGCTACCTGGGTGGCTAGAACCAGCGTTCTAACGCGGCGTCATCTAACTGACGGAATGCTCGGTTGAGGATAGCAGCCAGCTCTTTGTATCTCGGCTTCGCTTTGATTGGCTCTAAAGCAAAACCAGTATCGACAATCTTCTGGTACAGCTCTCGGTACCACCCAGCAAGCGAAGGTGGAAGCTGGGTATTGGCGCGATTTCCCAGCCACCACATACCTTGTAGCGGTAAGCTTATGGCAAAAAGTGCCACTACCACTGCTTGGGGCATCGCCTGTGTATTTTCAAAAACCATCTGTGTCAGTACACTGATTGCGGCGATAGCTGGCATAGCCTTCACGCCAAAACGCGTGGCTTTAATGATCCGTTGCTCAGGAAAAATGAGGCCTAGCTCTTTGCGCACAGGCCAAACATCCATGTATTTCTGACCATCTTTCAGGCTGTGAACGATTCCAACTTTGTTATTCATAGCGCGCCCTCACTCTCGATGCTGCCCATTCAACTAAAAAATAGTTTAATGATTCAACTAATCTAGTAAAAAATTGATAGAAGTTAATATTATTTCAATTTTTTTTTGTTATATTGGCCCATTATCGCTATTCTTTGCGAGCCCTCAATCTCATTGTTGCCGTTATTTACAATTTAGGCAACTCCGAGATGAAATCTGCAAGGAATGCATCGACGACTTTACGTTAAAAGCCCCGTCTCATTATACGGAAATTCAAGTTTTATTGACCAAGATTAGTAGCGCTCCACAACGGTTCTACTATTCTTGTGAATGATTTTTATCCTAACCGATTATTACAGGTAGTCACACATGTCTAAGCTAGTTTTAGTTTTAAACTGCGGTAGTTCTTCTCTTAAATTTGCTGTTGTCGATGCAGAAACAGGTGCTGAGCACCTATCAGGTCTTGCTGAATGTCTTCACCTTCCTGAAGCACGTATCAAGTGGAAACTTGACGGTAAACACGAAGCGCAACTAGGCGAAGGTGCAGCGCACGAAGAAGCACTCGCGTTTATGGTTGAAACTATTCTTGCTTCTAAGCCTGAGCTTAAAGCTAACCTTGGCGCTATCGGTCACCGTATCGTACACGGTGGTGAGCAGTTCACTCAATCTGCACTTATCTCTGATGATGTACTGAAAGGTATCCAAGACGCTGCAACCTTTGCACCGCTTCATAACCCAGCACACATCATCGGTATCGAAGCCGCTAAGAAAAACTTCCCTGAGCTTCAAAACGTAGCTGTGTTTGATACTGCGTTCCATCAAACTATGCCTGAAGAGTCTTTCCTATACGCTCTTCCGTACAATCTATACAAAGAGCATGGTATCCGTCGTTATGGCATGCATGGTACTTCACACTTATTCATCACTCGTGAAGTTGCAGGCCTACTCAACAAGCCAGTTGAAGAAGTTAACATCATCAACTGTCACCTAGGCAATGGTGCTTCTGTTTGTGCGATCAAAAACGGTCAATCAGTTGATACTTCAATGGGTCTAACGCCGCTTGAAGGTTTGGTGATGGGCACACGTTGTGGTGACATCGACCCTGCAATCATCTTCCACCTGCACGATGCACTGGGTTACTCTGTTGATCAAATCAACACTATGCTAACCAAAGAGTCTGGCCTACAAGGCTTAACTCAAGTGACTTCGGATTGCCGTTTTGTTGAAGATAACTACGGTGAGAAAGAAGAAGCGACTCGTGCAATGGACGTGTTCTGCCACCGCCTAGCAAAATACGTGGCTGGCTACACAGCAAGCCTTGACGGTCGCCTAGACGCTATCGTCTTCACTGGTGGTATCGGTGAGAACTCAGGCCCTATCCGTGAAATGGTACTAAACCGTTTGGCTATCTTCGGTATCGAAGTCGACAGCGCAGCAAACCTAAAAGCACGTTTTGGCGGCGAAGGTGTGATCACAACGGCAAACAGCCGTATTCCAGCTATGGTTATCTCGACCAATGAAGAGCTAGTGATTGCTGAAGATACTGCTCGTCTGGCAGGCCTTTAATTGACTTTCTGGCTAACTCTCTGAGTTAGCCAGTTTTTTACCGGGGCTCAACCCTTAGTTTCTAGCGATTTAGGTCAGCAGGCTTATTTCCGAAGAAGGTCATGTTGGGCTTTGTTCCTTTTTCAATCTAGTTTCGGTTAGATTGATTTCAATAGTTTGAGGTACTTTACTCATGTCCCGTACTATTATGCTTATCCCTATCAGCGCTGGTGTTGGTCTTACCAGCGTGAGCATGGGTGTCCTTCGCGCCATGGAGCGTAAAGGTGTTAGCGTTTCTTTTTATAAGCCTATTGCACAACCTCGCTCGGGTGGCGATCAACCTGATCTCACTTCAACGATTATCGGTCGCAATAGCGACATCAGCATTGCAGAACCGATGATGATGTCAGCGGCAGAAACGTTGATCGGTAGCGAAAAGATGGATGTGTTGCTTGAAACCGTCGTTGAGCGTTACAACCACATCAATAAAGATTCTGAAGTAACGCTGATTGAAGGCCTTGTGCCAACACGCAAACACCCATTCGCGAACCAAGTGAACGCAGAAATTGCCAAAACACTGGGCGCAGAAATTGTGTTTGTCGCGACACCGGGAACGGACAACCCAACTCAGTTGAAAGAGCGTATTGAAGTTGCGTGCTCAAACTTTGGTGGAACAAAAAATAAAAACATTTCAGGTGTGATTATCAACAAGCTTAATGCCCCTGTTGATGAAGCAGGCCGTACTCGCCCTGACTTATCAGAAATTTTTGATGATGCAGATAGCGCGAAACAAGCCAATTTAGAAGTGATGCAGATCTTCAACACTAGCCCAATTCGTGTGTTAGGTTGCGTGCCTTGGAGTATCGATCTTATCGCGACTCGTGCTATTGATATGGCCAAACACCTGAAAGCTGAAATCATTAATGAAGGTGAAATTAAGTCTCGTCGTATTAAGAGCATCACTTTCTGTGCGCGTTCTTTGCCACACATGATTGAGCACTTTAAGCCAGGGTCACTCTTAGTAACATCGGCCGATCGTCCTGACGTGATTGTTGCCGCCTCTCTGGCCGCAATGAATGGCGTTGAAATTGGTGCGGTACTGCTGACTGGCGGTTACGATATGCCACAAGAGATTGTGAACCTATGTAAACCAGCCTTTGAAAGCGGATTGCCTATTTTTAAAGCGCAAGGTAACACTTGGCAAACGTCACTCAACCTACAAAGCTTTAGCCTAGAAGTTCCAGCTGACGATAAAGAACGTATCGAGTTCATCAGCGATCATGTTGCTAGCCACATCGATGGTCCTTGGATTAATTCGCTCACTGAAGGCACGCAAGGTATTCGTCGCCTTAGCCCGCCAGCATTCCGTTACCAGTTAACTGAGTATGCTCGTCGTGCAGGTAAACGTATTGTGCTTCCTGAAGGGGATGAACCACGCACAGTGAAAGCGGCATCTATTTGTGCTGAGCGCGGTATTGCGACTTGTGTTCTACTTGGTAACCCTGATGAAATCCGCCGTGTTGCTGCGCAGCAAGGTGTTGAGTTAGGTGCTGGCGTTGAAATTATCGATGCTGACTCAGTGCGCGAAAACTACGTTGCTCGCTTGGTTGAACTGCGTGGTTCAAAAGGCATGACAGAAGTTGTGGCTCGTGAAAAACTGCAAGATTCAGTATTCCTTGGCACAATGATGCTTGAAGCGGATGAAGTTGACGGTTTGGTTTCTGGTGCGGTTCATACCACAGCCAACACCATTGTTCCTCCATTCCAAATCATTAAGACCGCGCCAAATGCCTCAATTGTATCCTCTATCTTCTTCATGCTATTGCCTGATCAAGTGTTGGTATACGGCGACTGCGCCATCAACCCAGATCCAAATGCTGAACAGCTTGCTGAAATTGCGATTCAATCGGCCGATTCTGCGGCAGCATTCGGCATTGACCCGCGCGTGGCGATGATCTCCTACTCGACAGGTGAATCAGGTAAGGGTGCTGATGTAGATAAAGTGCGTGAAGCGACGCGCATTGCTCAAGAGAAACGTCCAGATCTTATTATCGACGGTCCTTTGCAATACGATGCTGCAATCATGGAAAACGTGGCGGCTTCTAAAGCACCAAACTCTCCAGTCGCTGGTAAAGCAACGGTATTTGTCTTCCCTGACCTAAACACAGGTAATACAACTTACAAAGCGGTACAACGCTCAGCAGACCTTGTTTCTATCGGTCCAATGCTGCAAGGCATGCGTAAACCAGTAAACGATTTGTCTCGCGGTGCATTGGTTGACGACATTGTTTACACAATCGCGTTGACGGCGATTCAAGCAAGCCAAGAAACAAAATAAAATTCTTAGCTTAACTTGCTGATTAAAAGGCTCTTATGTATCACATAAGAGCCTTTTTTATAGCACACTTCCACCCTCGTTATAACCCAATAAAGCCGCGCTCATGGGGCGTATCAAGATCAAGATCCGGCCCCTTAGGTACCACTTGCGTTGGGTTAATGCCGATATGGCTGAAATAATAGTGGCGTTTGATGTGGTAAAAATCGGTCGTTTGTTTGATCCCGTCGATTTGGTAAAGCTCTTTTAAGTAACCGCTTAAGTTCTCATAATCGGCGATACGCTGTTTATTGCATTTAAAATGCCCGACGTAAACAGCATCAAAACGGATAAGTGTAGTGAATAAACGCCAATCCGCCTCGGTGATCTGGTTACCGACCAAGTAGCGATACGTCGCTAAATGATTGTTGACCTTATCTAATGCCGTAAAGAGTGCATCATAAGCATCGTCATAGGCCTCTTGCGTGGTCGCAAACCCACATCGATAAACGCCATTATTAATATTGGGGTAAATATACGCATTCCATTCATCGATAGCTTTGCTGAGTGCTTGCGGATAGTAGTCGTGCTGGTTACCCGTTAACTCATTAAATGCACTGTTAAACATGCGAATAATCTCAGAAGATTCATTGCTAACAATGGTATTGGTCTTCTTATCCCACAGCACAGGTACAGTTACTCGCCCTGAATAATCTACCTTTGCTTTGGTGTAGATTTGGTGGAGCTTGGTATAGCCGAACAGAGGTTCAGGAATACCAAAAGACCAGCCTTCACTTAGCATGTCAGGACAAACGACCGTAACATCAATGTGTTCGGTGAGTGATTTGAGTTGGCGAAAAATCAATGTACGGTGAGCCCAAGGGCATGCCAAAGAGACATACAAATGATAACGGCCCGATTCTGGTTGAAATCGTGCATCTGGCTGGCTGTCGACCCAGTGTCTGAATCCTGCGTCTTCGCGTACAAAATGCCCAGCGCTGCTTTTGGTGTCATACCAAACATCGTGCCAGACGCCTTCAACTAATTTTCCCATGATCTCCACTCCTCATTCCGATGACTTTTTTATTATAAGTAGGATAGAAAATGGTAAAACCGGAGGAAGTTGTCCTTGTTATTCAGAAATTTTGAACAGTGCGATTTACCCCGCTAAGCGCACAGATAAAAAAAGCGCGACCCAGAAATGCGCCGCGCTTAAGCCTGTCACAGGCTAAATTTAGAGTTCGACATGCAAACAAGACACAGCATGTTCATCACTACCTTTAATCTGCGGTTTTTGCTGTGCGCAAATTTCCGTCGCTTGAGGACAGCGGGTACGGAAAACACATCCAGAAGGCGGGTTGATTGGCGAGGGTAAATCCCCTTCTAGCATCTGAATTTTCTTAGCACGCTCCAGTTTTGGATCTGGAATTGGCACAGCCGACATCAAAGCTTTGGTGTAAGGGTGTGATGGATTCGCAAACAACGCCTCCGAGGTGCCAAGCTCGACCGCATTGCCTAAATACATCACGAGTACACGATCAGAGATGTGTTTCACTACCGATAAATCATGGGCAATAAAAACCAAACTTAAACCAAGCTCATTTTGCAGCTCTTTGAGCAGGTTAACCACTTGCGCTTGGATTGAAACATCCAAAGCAGAAACTGGCTCATCACAGATGATCATTTTCGGTTTTAAAATGAGCGCACGGGCAATACCAATACGTTGACACTGACCACCAGAGAATTCATGGGGATAGCGGTTAATGACGTTCGGCAATAAACCGACTTTTGTCATCATCTCTTTTACACGATCCTTTACTTCTTGCTTCGAAAGTTCTGGATAAAAGGTTTGAAGTGGCTCTGCAATAATATCGCCAACCGACATTCTTGGGTTCAATGACGCCAGTGGGTCTTGGAAAATCATCTGAATTTGCTTACGGGTTTTGCGACGCTCAACCTCATGCATTTTCGTCAAATCATTTCCTAGCCACACCACTTCACCCTCGGTGGCTTCGACTAAACCAATGATCGCTCGCGCAAAAGTAGACTTTCCGCAACCTGATTCGCCTACTACGCCGAGAGTTTCACCCTCATATAGGCGCACATTAACGCCATCTACGGCTTTTAGGTTGGATGGTTTAGACCACGGCCACGCGGATTTAGAGGCAATATTGAAGTGAACTTTGAGGTTCTTTACATCCAGTAATAATGGTTTTTGTTCGCTCATTTAACCCAAGCCTCCCAATCAGAAAAACAGGCACGTTGGCGACCATCGGCAAATGGCAATAAAATAGGTGCTTCACGTTTACAGCGTTCTGTCACTCGGTGGCAGCGCTCTTGATAAGGGCAACCCGGTGGCAATCGTAGCAAGTTAGGTGGGTTTCCAGGAATTGTTGGTAATATTTCACCTTCCGTATCCAAACGAGGAATGGCTTTTAATAAACCTTCAGCGTAAGGGTGACTCGGGTTGTAGAAAATCTCATCCACAGAGCCATATTCCATCGTACGCCCTGCATACATTACCAATACTTTGTCACATGAACCCGCAACCACACCCAGATCATGGGTGATCATGATAATAGCGGTATTGAATTCGCTTTTGAGTTCATTCAACAAATCCATAATTTGGGCTTGCACCGTTACGTCCAATGCGGTGGTGGGTTCATCGGCAATCAGTAACTTAGGCCGGCATAACAACGCCATTGCAATCATAACGCGTTGACGCATACCACCAGAAAACTCATGCGGATACATGGTAATTCGCTTACGCGCTTCGGGGATTTTAACCGCCTCTAGCATACGTACCGACTCTTCAAACGCAGCCGACTTGCTCATTCCTTTGTGCAGCATCAGCACTTCCATCAACTGCTCGCTGACCTTCATATAAGGATTCAGTGACGTCATTGGATCTTGGAAGATCATCGCAATTTGTTCAGCGCGCACTTTGTTCAAGGCTTTTTCTGGCAAATTGAGGATCTCTTTCCCTTCAAATTTTGCGCTACCCGTGATAATACCGTTTTTGGCAAGTAGGCCCATAATAGCGAACACGGTTTGCGATTTACCAGAGCCAGACTCCCCTACGATACCGAGGGTTTCGCCTTGCTCCAGTGAAAAAGTTAAATCGTTGACAGCAGTGACAATACCATCTTGAGTGGTAAATTCGACCCGCAGATCTTTGACATCTAATAAGCTCATTATTGCTTCCTTAATCTTTTAATTATCGGTCTTTAGGATCAAGCGCATCGCGCAGACCATCACCGACATAGTTAAAGCAAAACAGGGTGACCACCATGAACGCGGCTGGGAAAGCAAGTTGCCAAATAGCGACTTCCATTGTTTGTGAACCTTCTTGCAGAAGTGCTCCCCAGCTTGTCATCGGCTCTTGAACACCAAGACCAAGGAAAGATAAAAATGACTCTGTCAAAATCATACTTGGGATCAACAGCGTCGAATAGACCGCTACAATACCCAACACGTTTGGCACAATATGACGTGTAATAATTTTCCAGTTGCTGACGCCACACACATGCGCCGCTTCAATAAACTCTTTGCTGCGTAGGCTCAAGGTTTGGCCACGCACAATTCGCGCCATATCAAGCCATGCAATTGCACCGATAGCGACGAAGATAAGTACGATATTGCGGCCAAAAAACGTGACCAACACAATCACAAGGAACATGAAAGGAACAGCGTATAGAATCTCCAAAATACGCATCATAATGCGGTCTACTTTACCGCCAATGAAGCCCGACGCCGCACCATAAAGTGTGCCGATCAGAACAGCAACCAACGCGCCCATTACGCCAACCATCAGCGAAATTCGCCCACCCACTAAGGTACGCACATACAAATCACGCCCAAGGCTATCGGTGCCGAACCAATGATCCGCATTGGGCCCAACGTGCATTGAATACCAGTCCGTATTGTCATAGGTATACGGGGCCATCATCGGCAGTACGATCACCGCAAGGGTCATCATCGTCAAAATACACAAACTGACCATTGCCGCTCTGTTACGCATAAAGCGAATTCGCGCATCTTGCCATAAGCTGCGGCCAGCTATTTCTAAGTTTTCAGAAAACTTCTCAACCGCGGCTAGGTTTTCTCTTTTCGTTAACATAACCATACGTCCCTGTTAGTAGCGAATTTTCGGGTCAATGACCGCAAGCAAAATATCAACAATGGCGTTGAAAAGAATAAATAGGAAACCAATTAAAATGGTTACACCCATCACCAATGAGTAATCGCGGTTAAATGCAGCGTTAACAAACAGCTTACCGATACCCGGTAGACCGAAAATCGTTTCAATCACCACAGACCCCGTAATAATACCGACAAACGCAGGCCCCATGTACGACACAACAGGCAGTAAAGCAGGCTTCAAAGCATGGTTAACAACGATATAGGGATAACTCAATCCTTTCGCGCGTGCCGTGCGAATAAAGTTACTGTTGAGTGTTTCTATCATTGAGCCACGGGTGATACGGGCAAAGGTGGCAATATAGAGCATCGACATACCCAGCACTGGCAGTACTAAATATTGGAAACTTCCATCTAACCAACCACCAGCCGGGAATATTTTCCAATGCAAGGAGAAGAGATAAATTAAAGCTGGGGCGAGAACAAACGACGGCATCACCACGCCAATCATTGCCGTCGACATGATGGTGTAGTCAATCCAAGTGTTATGTTTTAGTGCGGCAATCGTACCAATGGAAACACCCGCGATAACGGTAAAAATAAAAGCGATAAAGCCGACTTTTGCCGAGACAGGCAAGGCAACGGCGATCAATTCATTCACCGTATAATCTTGGTATTTGAATGATGGGCCAAAATCACCTTGCAAAATATTGGTCAAGTAGGTGAAGTATTGCTCAGACACGGGTTTGTCTAAGCCATATTTGGCTTCAATGTTGGCCATCACTTCCGGTGGTAAAGGACGTTCGCTTGAGAATGGGTTACCAGGAGCGAAACGCATGAGAAAGAAAGATACCGTGATCAACACCAACATGGTTGGTATCGCTTCTAATATCCTTTTTGCGATGAATTTAAGCATAAACTCACTCTTTCAGTCTGTGACAATGAAAATTAGAAAGACGCTGCATGTAAATTACTATCTGAAGATAGCTACATGCAGTGTCTAAGTCGTTATATTTTTATCAGCGTAAGTGGACTTACTTTGCTGTGATATAAAGATCTTTTGAGTAGATCTTATCTTCCGCATTATTCACCGGGAAGCCGCCTACATTAGGAGATACTAAACGAGATTTAACATACTGATAGATAGGGGCAATTGGCATATCTTTAGTTAATTGCTTTTCAGCATCCAGATATAGCTTAGTGCGCTCTTCTTCTGAGGTTGATTTCAACGCTTTATCAATAATTGCATCGTATTCAGCGCTTTGGTAGTGCAAACCACCCGTGGTGTTATTGCTCACCATTAAGGTTAGGAATGAAGACGCTTCATTATAGTCACCACACCAACCAGCGCGTGCCACTTCAAAGTTACCTTGATCTTTAGAATCTAGATAGGTTTTCCACTCTTGGTTCTCTAATACAACGTCAAGACCTAACGTTTTTTTCCACATAGAACCCAGTGCTACAGCGATTTTCTTGTGGTTTTCCGATGTATTGTAGAGGAGGCTGAATTTCAGTGGGTTGTCTTTATTAAAGCCCGCTTCAGCTAACAATTTTGCCGCTTCTGCATCGCGCTCTTTTTGCGTCATCTTGCCGTATGCTGGCATTTGAGGATTAAAGCCAGCCGTAATTTCAGGTGTTAAGAAATAAGCTGGTTTTTGGCCTTGACCTAAAATCGCATCACTCACAATGTTACGGTCGATAGCGTAAGAAATCGCTTTACGTACGCGAACGTCGTCAAATGGTGCTTTTTTGGTATTAAAAATGTAGTAGTAGGTACATAGGTTACCCTGAATCGATACTGATTCCGGGTGTTCTTTCTTCAGACGCTTGAAGTGCTCTGTTGGCAATTCATTGGTGAAATCGATTTCGCCTGATAAGAAACGGTTCATTTCTGATACTTGGTTTTCAATAGGCAGGAAGGTAACTTTGTTAATGACTGTTTTGCCATTGTCCCAGTATTGCTCGTTACGCTTTAGTACTAAACGCTCATTGACAACCCATTGATCAACAACGTAGGCACCGTTACCAACAAAATGCTCAGGCTTGGTCCATTGGTCACCAAACTTTTCTACGGTTGCTTTATGAACGGGTTTCACGGTTGTGTGGCCCATCATCATGACGAAATAAGGCACAGCATCTTCAAGTTCAACAACGAGTGTATGGTCATCTTTAGCTTTAACGCCAAGTTCACTTTTGTCTTTCGTTCCTGCGATAATCTCTTTTGCATTTTTCATCTTGGTATATTCCATATACCAAGAGTAAGGAGAAGCCGTTACAGGGTCGACGGCACGCTGGAAGCTGAAAACAAAATCACCAGCCGTGACAGGATCACCATTTGACCATTTTGCATTTTTGCGCAAATGGAAAATGAATGTTTTGTTGTCTGCCGTTTCCCAACTTTCTGCGACACCAGGAATGGTTTTACCATCCGAGTCTTGGTTCACAAGCCCTTCCAATAAGTCACGAATTACATGCGACTCAGGAACACCTTGGGATTTGTGAGGATCGAGTGTGGCGACTTCAGTACCGTTACCACGAACGAGCTCCTGAACTTTGGCCAATTTAGTGCCGGCTGGAACATCCGCCGCGAGAGAAAAAGTAGAAGTGGCAGCCACTGCCATACCCGCCCCTAGAAGAAGGGCTTGGGTGATTTTATTTTTATACATGCATAAACTCCAAGTTTTTATTTTTGCATCCATGACTTCCTTGAGAGCTCTCTAGCATCGCTAGAACTTTAGATTTATTTAGCGCAAAAACTAAGCAGAAAAATCTAAAAACTCCTAAGGATAGCGGCACACATTAGCAACCATTGAAGTAATTTGCCATAAAATCGTAGCAAAAAAATGCATAATTCCATGGTTTACCTAATGGAATAGATAAATAGCCCAACAATTAACTCAAACTCAGTGAATTAAAGTTACCAAGCGCCATCTGGTCAGACCATAGTGCTAAATCATCTAGTGTTGAGTACATTTTCAGCACGTTTCACTGGAAAATCAGCCTTTTTTTAACATCTTAGTTACGTTAGATCTAACTTAAAGGGATAATCCTGCCATCTGAAAATAAAATCCGTGAAGAGTGTCACTAAAATCGATTAACAATAAATTAACAACGTGTTGATTGGTAATAATAAATAAACACTTTCACCGAAAAGTGTAATCTAATGCTTACGCAAATCGACATTCAGTTTAAGCGATGCTCAAACTGGCACTAAGATGATCGAGCTCAATGTAACGAATCAGCTCCATGGCCGAACGAATGCCCAATTTACTTTGAATTCTCGCTTTGTAAGTACTGACTGTTTTCTGATTAATATCCAGTTGATTAGCTATCTGCTTATTGGTCAAACCTTGAATCAATAAATTTGCCACACTCAACTCTCTGCTGGATAGTCTTTCATTGAGTCGAAAACTAGGTTGAAAATTAACTGTTCGCCCAACCTCCCCCATTATGCTCTGAATGGTGTCAGTCAATGCAGCTGATTTCACAATGTGGCGCGCATGTGCAAGTTCTGCAGATATTGCTTCATGATATTCATTGAGAAAAATAAGTCTCCCCTTAAAATTCATCGATTCAATATGCTGATGCAACTGCAAACTAGCGTCTTTACTGCAGTAGCTATCCACAACCACTAAATTAAAAGGTAAATCACGCAATCTCTTTACAGCGCAAGCGAGATCACTGGCAACGACCACCTGCGTAACGCGTTTTTCTCTCATCAACATTTTTCTTAGGGCATTAGCGCTAGTCGAATTTTCTCCAACTAATAAGCAATACACACCATCTTCAATACTTTGATGGCTTAACTGCTTGCTGATATTTTTGCTATACAGTTCAGCGAGATCGCCAATCGGCATGGGCATCGCCGAATAATAACCTTGACAAGTATCCACGCCTAAATGACGTAAATATTGCCAAGTATCTTCGTCCTCCACACCTTCGACAACACAATGCAAGCCTAAGGATTGCGCTAGCAATAAGCACATGTTGGTGAGTTGCTGGTTTTTATAATTGGTGGAGAGATCACGGACAAAGCTTTGATCTACTTTAAGTTCTGTAAAGGGTAATTTCGAGAGCTGACTTAGAGAGGCGTAGCCTGTGCCAAAATCATCAATGGATAAACCAACACCATGCATTCTTAAACGCGCAAGATTAGCCAGTGATGCTGTCGTACCGTTATAGACATGATCTTCCGTCAGCTCGAGCGTGAGTTTATCAGTAGGAAACGCGTATTTGTGGCAGAGAGTAAGAATAGGGTCACAGATCAGCTGTTGTAAATTACTCTGGGAGATATTGATTGATAACTGAAGATCGGCTGACAAACTGCCTAAAGCCGATAATGCTTTATCCAAAACAATTAAAAACAGCTTATCCATCAAATTCAGCTCTTCAATAAGAGGCAGAAAATGCGCAGGGCTTAATACACCATGAACTGGGTGATCGAGTCGGACAAGTGCCTCGACTCCAACCATGGCACCCGTTTTAAAATCAAACTGAGGTTGATAGTAATTGAATAACCAATCTTCACTGAATGCTGTTTCTATCTCTTTGTACCCTAATGAGATAGGCGTAATGCTTGCGGCCTGTTGTTCACACTTCACATGAAACGCATGAATCACGGTTTCAAGTTGCTCAATAGAATAGGGTTTTCGCAAAACATCGACAAAATTAAAGCTCGCTAAACAGCACATGTTATAAGTAAGGTCTAACACGGCATCGTCAACAGCACTCAATATAATAATTCCGAGTGAAGGATGTTTATCCCCAAGCATCGACAAAAGCGTAACTCCGTCCATTTCCGGCATATGAATATCACAAAAAACCAGCGATATCTCTTTGCGCAAGCATAAAGCCAACGCTTGGTGTCCATTTGCTGCAATATCGACGTTATTCAACCCAAGCTGTCTGAGCTTCAGTTTCAAACTCGTGGCTTGAATTCGATCATCTTCGACAATCAAAATGTTCATTCGTCATCTACTCGTTGCTGTTTATCTAACCATTCTTGTGCTTGTGTAATCACGATTTTCATTTCCATTATCAGTCGTTGTTTTGCAGATACAACAGCTTGTGGTTCTAATTCGCGCTCCAAGCTAACCGCAAGACTCGCGAGATAATCCAGTTGAAGCGCCCCGGCAGAGCCTTTAACACGATGAGCTATCATTTTGTAATCAGAATCATGCTTTTCGAGTCTATCGACCTCGGCCGCTAAAGATTCTGCCACAACAGAAGCAATTTCACTTTTTTCACCCGGTAAAAAGCCCTCAAGCCAGCTTTTTGAGTCAGCATTTACTAAAGGATACATAGAAAGATAACCACTCAACATAGTATACAGCGACGCCAACGAATAGGGTTTATACAGCACGTGTTCCATACCAGACTGGTAAGCCTTCTCTGCGATCAACCGTGAGTCTTCCGCCGTACAACCGATAACCACCTTATATCTCTCTTGCGGAATATGATTTTTAACAAACCTTGCTAAAGCGAAACCATCCATTTTAGGCATATGGCAATCTGTTAGTAGTAAATCAAACTGGCTGTCTTCGTTTTGTAAAAGATGGCATGCCTCTTCTCCATCACCAACAATGGTTGCTTGCACACCAAGTTCATGTAGCTGTTTTTTTAATAACAAACGGTTAATAGCGTCATCATCAACCACCAAAACATGCCCACAAAGTTTCATTTTTTTCGGTTGAACCAGCACTTGTTCACTATCTTTTATCTTATCAATAAGAAGGTCAGGATAGAGATGTTTTTTGGTCATTATCGCGTCAAAATCGACCAAGGATACACCACCTTGACTCACCGAAACTTGCCAACACTTCAACCACTCGATAATGCGTTCGTTAGTGCAACGGTAGTTACGTTGACTCAACGGTTCAGATAGCGGCTCACCACAAATGGGAAGCACTATTGTTACTTGAGTCCCCTCATTCAGCGTACTGGAAACTGTAATATGACCATCCATTAGATTGACTAAATTCGATACTATTGACATACCAAGCCCAGTACCGCCATATTGGCGAGTAATGGTTTTATCCGCTTGCATAAATGGCTTAAATAACGAATCCAAGTGCGCTTCATTCATTCCGCACCCCGTATCTTTTACGGCAAAGACTATCTGTTCTTCCGTCAATTCAACGTGGATGGAAACCGTACCTGCCGTAGTGAATTTAACAGCATTGGCTAATACATTGGTAAGAACCTGATTTAAGCGTAATGCATCAAACTTTGCGTAAATAATAGCTGTCGGCACCCAATCAACAACGAACTCAACGCCTTTCAACTTAGCACTCGCTTCAAAGCTTCTAATCGTGGGACATAACTCTTCTAAAATATTATGCTGGCGTATATCTAATTGTAATTGCTGAGCTTCCATTTTTGAAAAATCTAAAATCTCATGGACATGGTGCTTAATTCTCTCGGCAGAACGAATTGCATTCGTCAATAACAAACGGCTCTCATCGTTTTTAATTCGAGTTGATAAAATCTCCATCAACCCTAGCATGGCCGCAATTGGCGTTCTAAGCTCATGACTCATTACAGCTAAAAAATGATTCCTCGCATCTACAGCTTCTAGTGCCTTATTATTAGAATCACGTAATGCCAATTCTGAGAGCTTGAGTTCTGTGATATCACTGCAAACGGTCAAGTAATGAGTATCCCCACTCTTGGGATGCGCAATCGATTCATGATTAATGACATAATATTTCTCATCAATCTGATAGTGTTTATTCGACAGATCGACAGATCCGATGCCAGTACATATGAGGCAATTCACATCATCACTAATTAGAGAAGCCTTGCTACATTGCTTATATGAACGGTTAGATAACACTACTTTCCCATTCACATCTGAAATGAAGATCATGCTGGGTATTTTATCGAGCAAATCTGTCAGCCATTGCACTTGAACTTCTGAAAGTTTTGAACTGATTTGACTGTATTTTAAGGAACTTTTCAACTTATAAAATATAATTATTCCAAATAATAATAAAAACAAAAAAATACACATTGCAATCAAAGAATAGATTATAACTTGCTGCTTATCATAACCATAATTCACATTCACTTT
>NZ_CAWNTB010000149.1:0-32062 GCF_963877065.1 Vibrio sp. V01_P9A10T6 | reverse complement strand
CCAAATTCAGATTTGACCAACCCTGTGATATCCCCTATCTGTTCGATAGCAAAGGCTGCTTGTTCAAAAGCTGGGTCCATCACATCATGTTCAATCCAACCTAGCGACCCCCCCTCTTCTGCGCTTCCTACGTCTTCTGATTTTTCTTTCGCTAAAGTCGCGAAATCAGCGCCAGCATTCAGTTCATCGAGAATCGCCTGTGCTTTAGTTTTATCATCACCTTGAACCAAAATATGGCTTACTTTACGCTGTGCTTGAGTGGAGTATTTGTCTAAATGCTCTTGGTAGTACTGCTCGGCCTGTTCATCAGACACTACAATTTGGTCTTTCAATTGTTGGGCAGAAAGCTCGATATAAGCCACTTTAACCTGCTCTGGACGGGTATAGCGCTCTGCATTTTGTTGATAATATTGAGTAATTTCTTCATCACTCAACTCAACATTTTTAGCAAAGTCGCTGAGTGACAATGTGAGTGCACGGATATCACGGGTTTGAGAGATCAGTTCACTTTGCTGATTAACTTCACCCTGCAACGTAAATTCACTACCTTGGATAGCACTAAGTAACTGGTTACGGATAAGATCACGACGTAGATATTCTGCAAAGCTTTCAGCAGAGAAACCTGCACGGCGAAGAGCTGCTTGATAGATTTCTTGGTCAAACTTACCGCCAGTTTGGAATTGGGGCATGTCTAAAATCATTTTACGAACCTGATCATCGCTCACTCGTAAACCTAGTGATTGTGCATGCTGCTCCAACAATAAATCGTTAACCATACGATCAAGCACTGACTTACGAAATGACTCGACATACTGAGGATCAGCGAGCAAGTTAGCAAAATAATCCCCTAATTGGGATTGCATGCGATTGCGCTCGTTCTGGTACGCTTGTTCAAATTCACCACGGCCAATCTCACTATTGCCAACTTTAGCCGCAGCATTACTGCCACCGCTGACCAAGTAGCTACCGACACCTGCGAATACGAATGATAAGATAATCATTCCTAGAATAATTTTCACCGCGATGCTGTTCACGCCTTCGCGTAATCGATCCATCATAATCTAACTGCTCTCCGGATAAGAAGCTTCACACTTCAGCCTAAAAATTGAATAGCGCGATAATATCAGAAAAAGAAATGCGCATCAGTAGGATGCGCATAATTTCAAAAGGTTCGAATTAATTTTGCGCTTAAGCCGCAAAAAATAACGATTTTGATTAGTTGCAAGCGTCTTTAAGCGCTTTGCCTGCTTTGAAAGCAGGTACTTTTGCTTCTGCGATTTGGATCTCTTCACCCGTTTTAGGGTTACGACCCGTGCGCGCTGCACGAGTGCGAACGCTAAATGTACCAAAGCCAACAAGCGCTACTTGATCGCCAGATTGAAGAGTGCCACTAACGGCTTCGATGAATGCATCAAGAGCACGGCCTGCCGATGCTTTAGAGATGTCAGCGTTTTCTGCGATTTTTTCTACTAATTGTGTTTTATTCACTGTGATTCCCCTTTGCGTCACCCATTATTATTTTTTAACGGTGACTTTTCGTTCCATTAAGTTCCCAAACTAGCTTGAAGCCTTATTACATCTGGGCTGCAAGCTATAGGGGCTTACGTTAGCGCCCAAAAAAAACGCTGACAAGCCTTTTTAAGCCTATCAGCGTGATCTTTTACTTATTTTTGCTGCACATCACTATTTTTTAGCTTCAAATTCAACCCCAGAAGGGTCTCGTTCAAGTGCGATCTTCAAAACTTCATCAATCCATTGAACGGGAATGACTTTTAGATCAGCAATCACATTTGCAGGGATCTCTTCCAAATCACGCTCATTCTCTTTTGGGATCAATACGGTGGTGATACCACCACGATGTGCTGCGAGCAGTTTTTCTTTCAAACCACCGATAGGTAATACTTCACCACGCAACGTTATCTCACCCGTCATCGCGACTTCCGCTTTCACAGGATTACCCGTCAAGCTAGAGACAAGCGCCGTACACATAGCAATACCCGCGCTTGGGCCATCTTTTGGTGTTGCGCCTTCTGGCACGTGAACGTGAATGTCACGCTTTTCATAGAAATCAGCGTTAATCCCTAATTTCTCGGCGCGTGCGCGAACCACCGTCATCGCAGCTTGAATGGATTCTTGCATCACCTCGCCCAGAGAACCAGTTTGCGTCAACTTGCCTTTGCCAGGCATTGATTCGGTTTCAATAGTCAGCAAATCACCGCCTACTTCTGTCCATGCTAAACCCGTAACTTGGCCAATTTGGTTACTGTCGTCGGCTTTGCCAAAATCACAACGTTGCACACCTAGAAACTCTTTTAAATTCTCTTGGTTGGCTCCCACGGTTTTTATGTCTTTATTCAACAAGATTTTCTTCACCGCTTTACGGCAAATTTTTGAAATCTCTCGCTCTAAGCTTCGTACGCCCGCCTCACGTGTGTAATAACGGATAATACCAATGATGGCTGAATCTTCGATAACAATTTCATGAGGCTTCAAACCATTCCGCTCAACTTGCTTAGTCACTAGATGGCGTTTAGCAATATTCAGCTTTTCGTCTTCTGTATATCCGGAAAGGCGGATAACTTCCATACGGTCAAGCAGCGGACCTGGGATGTTCATTGAGTTTGATGTCGCAACAAACATGACATCAGACAAGTCATAGTCCACTTCTAAATAGTGATCGTTAAAGGTGCTATTTTGTTCAGGGTCAAGCACCTCCAACAATGCGGAAGATGGGTCACCACGCATATCTGAAGACATTTTGTCGATTTCATCAAGCAGGAACAGTGGGTTTTTCACGCCAACTTTCGCCATTTTTTGAATCAACTTACCCGGAAGAGAACCGATGTAAGTACGGCGGTGACCACGAATTTCTGCTTCATCACGCACTCCACCTAACGCCATACGGGTATATTGTCGACCTGTTGCCGCCGCTATCGAGCGGCCAAGAGACGTTTTACCAACGCCCGGGGGACCAACAAGACACAAAATTGGCCCTTTCAGCTTGTTGATACGACTTTGTACCGCGAGATATTCTAAAATACGCTCTTTGACACGATCTAAACCGTAGTGATCGGCATTTAAAATCTCTTCAGCTTTTGCCAAATCTTTCTTAACTTTTGAACGTTTTGCCCAAGGAACATTGACCATCCAATCAATATAGCTACGCACAACGGTTGCTTCTGCAGACATTGGAGACATCATCTTTAATTTCTGCAGCTCTTGTTCCGTTTTTTGGCGCGCTTCCTGCGGCATTTTGGAATCGTCAATCTTCTTCTTCAGCATTTCAAATTCATCAGGTGCGTCATCCATCTCACCTAATTCTTTCTGAATCGCTTTCATCTGCTCGTTGAGGTAATACTCACGCTGAGATTTTTCCATCTGCTTTTTAACGCGACCACGAATGCGTTTTTCAACCTGTAATAGATCGATCTCCGCTTCCATTTGTCCCATTAAAAATTCCAAACGTTCACTGACATCAACGATTTCGAGAACTTTTTGTTTTTCAATCAATTTCAATGGCATGTGAGCGGCGATGGTATCAGCCAAACGCGCTGCTTCATCAATCCCATTTAACGACGTTAATACTTCAGGCGGGATTTTCTTATTGAGTTTGATAAAACCATCAAATTGGTTGATTGCGCTGCGAACGACGACTTCCTGCTCTTTATCATCCAACTCAGGAGTGACAAGATACTGCGCTTCTGCGGAGAAAAATTCACGCTCGATGAAGCGATCAATTTTCGCTCGCTGTTGGCCTTCAACCAACACTTTCACGGTACCGTCAGGTAATTTCAGAAGTTGTAAAATCGTTGCAACTGTCCCGACTTCAAAAAGATCTTCAATTTTCGGTTCGTCGGTTTCCGCTTGCTTTTGTGCCACAAGTAACACTTGCTTGTTGTTATCCATCGCCGCTTCAAGGCATTGGATGGATTTTTCTCTGCCAACAAACAAAGGAATGACCATATGAGGATAAACCACCACGTCACGTAGAGGTAGTACGGGGATCTCGATACGCTCGGAACGTTCCAAGTTCATATTATTCTCTCTTCCGCTTCAACTGATTACCGAGTATATGGGGGCTAACTCACTGGATTCAATAACAGAATAAAAAAAAGGAGGTATTTGCTACCTCCTTTAAATATTTCTGATTGAGATTTACTCTGCGCCAGCCGCTTGGCTCTCATTTCCGCTGTAAATTAGTAGCGGTTGTGATTCACCATTAATGACTGATTCATCGATAACCACTTTACTGACATCGTTTACCGATGGCAGTTCATACATGGTTTCGAGTAGTACACCTTCCAATATTGAGCGTAAACCACGTGCGCCCGTTTTGCGGTTCATTGCTTTTTTTGCAATGGCGCGCAATGCGTCTTCACGAAACTCTAGGTCAACGTTCTCTAACTCAAACAAGGCTGCGTACTGTTTCGTCAGCGCGTTTTTCGGCTCACACAAGATTTGAATCAGTGCTTCTTCATCCAGCTCTGTCAAGGTAGCCGTTACGGGAAGACGACCGATAAATTCAGGGATCAACCCATATTTTACCAAATCTTCAGGCTCTACTTGATTGAACAACTCACCGATAGTTTTGGTTTCATCTTTAGAACGAACTTCCGCACCAAAGCCAATACCTGAACCTGTCGCAACACGTTGTTCAATCACTTTATCTAGGCCCGCAAATGCACCACCACAGATAAAGAGGATTTTGGATGTGTCTACCTGTAAAAACTCTTGTTGTGGATGCTTACGGCCACCTTGCGGCGGAACCGAAGCGATAGTGCCTTCCACCAATTTCAACAGCGCTTGCTGAACCCCTTCACCTGAGACATCTCGGGTAATTGAAGGATTTTCTGCTTTACGAGAAATCTTATCAATTTCATCGATGTAGACGATACCACGTTCCGCTTTTGCAACGTCATAATCACATTTTTGCAGCAGCTTTTGGATTATGTTTTCAACATCTTCGCCGACATAACCTGCTTCAGTTAATGTGGTGGCGTCTGCCATTGTGAAAGGTACGTCTAGGAAACGAGCTAATGTTTCTGCAAGCAGTGTTTTACCACTACCTGTTGGGCCAATAAGAAGAATATTACTCTTACCTAACTCAACCCCATCGCTCGTTTTATCACCGTTTCGTAAACGCTTGTAGTGATTATATACGGCCACTGCGAGCACTTTTTTTGCATGTTCCTGGCCAATCACATAGTCATCAAGATGTTCACGGATCTTATGCGGCGTAGGTAACGCCTCAGATTCCTTTTTTGGCAGAACATCCTTAATCTCTTCACGAATGATGTCGTTACATAAATCAACGCATTCATCACAGATGTAAACAGAAGGACCGGCGATCAGCTTGCGAACTTCGTGCTGGCTTTTGCCACAGAAAGAGCAATACAACAGTTTACTACTACCGCTCTCTTTGCTTTTGTCTGTCATTCGCTAACCTCTTAGCCTTTACTTTTAATCGTCTGAGTGTAACTCAAATTACGCCAAAATGCGTTAAACAATTCTGAGAACTGTTATTCGCCGCGGTGACGCAAGACTGCATCGACTAAACCGTATTCCACAGCTTGGTCAGCAGACATAAAGTTATCACGGTCGGTATCACGCTCGATAACTTCAAGCGGTTGGCCTGTATGCTCAGCAAGCAATTTGTTGAGTTTTTGCTTGATGGTAAGGATCTCTTGAGCATGGATCTGGATATCCGAAGCTTGGCCTTGGAAACCACCTAAAGGCTGATGAATCATCACGCGTGAGTTAGGCAACACATAACGTTTCCCCGGAGCGCCACCAGCCAATAGGAATGCTCCCATTGAACAAGCTTGGCCCATACAAACAGTGCTAACATTCGGCTTGATGAACTGCATGGTGTCATAAATTGACATACCAGCAGTCACACTACCTCCTGGCGAGTTGATGTAGAGGAAAATATCTTTATCAGGGTTTTCCGATTCTAAAAACAACAGCTGCGCTACAACAAGGTTAGCCATGTGATCTTCAACTTGACCTGTTAAGAAAATCACTCGTTCTTTGAGTAGGCGAGAATAAATATCGTATGAGCGCTCACCGCGGGAAGTCTGCTCAACCACCATGGGTACTAGCGCGTCAAAAATTGGCGACATTGCGTTTTTTTCTTGGTAGCTCATATTGTTATGTCCCTAAAATAAATGGCCCGAATGATGGGTATCACACGGACCATTGTTAGCAGAATAGTTAACCTGTAGTCAACCACCTACGCTACATATTGCTTATTAAGCAGGTTGCTGGTTCATTAGCTCATTGAAGCTAACAGCCTTTTCAGAAACCTGTGCTTTAGCAATGATCGCGTCGATTGCTTGCTCTTCTAGAGCAAGGTTACGCATGTTGTTCATCATTTGCTGATTTTGAGAATAGTATGCCATTACTTCAGCTGGATCTTCGTACGCTGTTGCCATCTCTTCGATCAATGCTTTCACTTTATCTTCGTCAGCTTTTAGCTCTTCAGACTTGATCACTTCACCAAGAAGTAGGCCAACCACTACGCGACGTTTTGCTTGTTCTTCGAACAATTCACGTGGTAGTTGAGCGGCCGCTTCTGGGTTACCGCCAAAGCGTTGCGCAGCTTGTTGACGCAGTACGTCGATCTCTTGATCGATCAGGGCAGAAGGAACATTGATATCGTTCTCTTTTACTAGACCTTCAATCGCTTGCTCTTTAATGCGGTTTTTTACTGCTTGCTTAAGTTCACGTTCCATATTCTTGCGAACTTCAGCTTTCAGCGCTTCAACGCCACCTTCAGCGACACCGAATTTGGCAACGAACTCGTCGTTTAACTCTGGTAATTCACGCACTTCAACTTTGTTGATTTTAATTGCGAATTTCGCCGCTTTACCTTTTAGATTTTCCGCGTGGTAATCTTCAGGGAAGTTAACGTCGATTTCAAATTCCATACCTTTGGTTTTGCCAACGATACCGTCTTCAAAACCAGGGATCATGCGACCTGCACCCATTTCTAGAGGGAAGTTTTCAGCTTTACCGCCTTCAAACTCAACGCCATCAATAGAACCAACGAAATCGATCGTCGCGCGCGAACCCGCTTCCGCAGCTGCGTCTACTTCTTTCCACGTTGCTTGTTGCTTGCGTAACGTTTCTAGCATCTCAGCAACGTCTTCTTCCTTCACTTCAACCGATGGTTTTTCAACAGTGATGTTTTCTAGACCTTTTAACTCAACTTCTGGATATACTTCAAAAGTTGCATTGAAAACAAGGTCTTGGCCTTCTTCGATAGAAACTGGTGCGAATGTTGGTGCGCCTGCTGGGTTGATTTTCTCTTTTACGATAGCTTCAATGAAGTGGCGTTGCATCACTTCGCCCATGACGTCTTGACGTACCGCTTTACCGTACATTTGCGCAACCATTTTCAAAGGCACTTTGCCTTTGCGGAAACCATCGAAACGACGATTCTTAGCGATATTGCGTAGCTCTTTTGTAACTGCATCTTCGATGTTAGCAGCAGGAACAGTAATATTCAGACGGCGCTCTAGGCCTTCTAGCGTTTCAACAGTAACTTGCATTATTTATAAACCTCAAAACTGGCCCAGTATTTCTGAGCAATATGAGCCGCAACTTAGGCGATGCCTTGTGCTTGGCTGCATCCTTGTGTTGTGCTCTATCCGAACACTTATATTAAAACCAGCATCAACATTGGCCAAAAGACCCAATATTGGACTAATAAGCGATATCTTTAGAGACTCTAATGCATCACAAAAGGTATCTCTGATTAGTCTCAGGACAGAAAATTTAGACGCGACATTCTACCGACCAGAATCAGTGCTGTCGAGCCAATCACCGCAGAGAGATGATTCCGTACCCTAAATTGCTTTCTAAGTGCTAAAAATTCCACCAACGTGAAAAAGCACAGTTTTGAAATGGGGACAATAAAGGCTTTTTCAAGGGAATCGAGGCTTTTTTTACCCCAAAAGCGTAAAAAGAGATCTTGCTCCTGTTTTGCACCCCACAATTGCGCTCTTTTTAAACATCACCCAAAGGAAAACCAGTAGAATTATGAGTCAATGCTGGGAGCATTATCACTTGCAAAAATGGATATCTCTCGCAAAAGAACTGCCCTTGTCGCGCCGCTGAACATGGAGAAAGGATGCTACATATTCGCCGAGTAAACCTTATTTTTGTAACGTTATTTCTTTTGTCTACCGCGGCTGGGGCGCATTTTGTTTGGCGGCACAACTATCAAAGTTTATTGATTGAACATCAAGCTCAGCTAGAGCGATTCTCTAGCCACATCACCACAAAACTTGATAAATATGCACATATCCCAAGATTGCTAGCCAAAGATAAAGAACTCATTGACGCTTTACACAGCCCCAGCAATAGCGCCCAAATTGAAATCACTAATCGCTATTTAGAACAGGTCAATGAAGTGATTCAAGCCGCTGACACCTACCTCATCGACCAATATGGCAACACGATCGCAGCAAGTAACTGGCACCTCACTCATTCATTTATTGGCCGAAACTTCGCTTGGCGGCCTTACTTTAAAACGGCCATAACTGGGCAAGAGAGCCAATATTTTGCGTTAGGATCAACATCGGGGCAACGAGGATATTACTACTCCTACCCTATCGTTTATGCCGCGGATGTCATTGGCGTAGTGGTAGTGAAAATGGATCTTTCCGCGATTGAGGAAAACTGGCAGAGCAAACAAAGCTATTTTGTCGCCACCGACAGCAACAACATTATTTTCATGTCCAGCCAACCGGAGTGGCTGTTTAAAAGTGTTGCCATGCTGAGCGAAAGCGATCGAATTGCGGTTCAAAATAGCCGCCAATATCTTGATACCTCCATTCGCTCACTCGGATTGATCGGCGATTTCAGCGCATCCGTTGCCGAATGGGAAAATCCTTATCAAACTTGGATTAAAGGCGATTTCATCGTTTCAACCAAACCGCTGCCCAGTATCGGGCTAAACATTCGGGTTTTATCGCCCAAAATAAACATTTTCTGGGATAGCTTTGGATTTACTCTGATCAACAGCATGCTGTTTGCCATCGTCTACTTAGGGCTATTACTGGTTCATCACCGCCAACTCAAACAGCGCCAAATCGAACAGTTACAGTCTGAAGCAAAACAAAAATTAGAGTTTCTGGTGATGGAGCGAACCTCTGCACTGCACGCGGAAATTGCGGAGCGAAGTAAAACAGAGAGCATGTTACGCCAAACTCAAGATGAATTGATCCAAGCTGCGAAACTGGCTGTGCTTGGGCAAATGTCCGCCAGTATTAGTCACGAGCTGAATAATCCACTGGCCGCTATCCGCAGTTTTGCCGACAATGGGCGGCGTTTTTTAGCCAATGGTAAGCCGGAACGGACCGATGACAACTTGACTCGCATTTCAGCGCTCACCGAACGCATGGCTAAAATCAGTGAACAGCTCAAATCGTTTGCGCGAAAAAGTAACACCGATGAGAAAGTGAACGCGCAATTATTACCGATCATTTTGTCGACAAAAGAGTTGATGCAACCGCAATTTAAATCGAATTTGATTCAGTTTGAAATGGAATTACCCGCGATGGATCTTTGGGTGCGTGTCAATCCAATCCAACTAGAACAAGTCTTGATTAACTTGCTAACCAACGCGATACAGGCCCTTGAGGAACAGCATCAAAAATGCGTTCGTTTGAGCACTGAGTGCAAGGCCTCTCAAGTGTTGATCCATATTGATGATAACGGCCCGGGAATTACACAAGAAAAAATAGCCCATCTTTTCGAACCGTTTTTCACCACGAAAAAAAATGGCTTAGGCTTAGGCTTGTCGATTTCACAGCAGATAATACAAAGCATGGACGGTGAGTTAACGATGACCAGTTCACCGCAGTGTGGGGCGCGATTTTCAGTCTCTCTACCGATCGTTACGCCAAGCGCGTGATTTACAGACAAAGTATGGTTTAAAGATAAAAAGCAGTTAAGGACAACCAATGTGTGATGTATTTTTTATCGATGATGAGGCGGATATCCGTATCGCCATTGCGCAAAGTTTCGAGCTCGCCGACCTCACAGCGCGGTTATTTTCCAGTGCGGAAGAAGCCTTACTGGCGGCCAAAGCCGACGGGCTGCCTCTTGTGGTGGTGAGCGATATTTGCTTACCTGGCCTCAGTGGCCAGAGCTTACTCAACTCGATTCATCATCAAGATGCTGAGGTCCCTGTTATTTTGATCACAGGACATGGCGATATTTCGATGGCCGTACAAGCGATGCACGATGGCGCATACGATTTTATCGAAAAACCTTTTGCTACTGAACGCTTGATAGAAACCATCCACCGCGCGATAGAAAAACGCCACTTAACGTTAGAAAATCAACAGCTAAAACGCAGCTTAAAAGCGAGCCAAACTCTTGGACCACGCATTATCGGTAATACTGGCAACATACAAGCGTTAAGGGACACCATCACTCATGTCGCCGACACTCAGGCTGACATTCTACTGTTTGGCGAAACTGGCACAGGAAAGGAGCTGGTTGCTCGCTCGTTACATGAGCAGAGTTCTCGCCGCGAGCTCAATTTCGTCGCACTGAACTGCGGCGCAGTGCCTGAAAATTTGATAGAAAGTGAACTTTACGGCCATGAAAAAGGCGCCTTTACTGGCGCTGAAACCAAACGCATTGGTAAATTTGAACATGCACAAGGCGGCACCTTATTTCTGGACGAGATTGAATCAATGCCGATGCAGGCGCAAATTCGTTTATTACGCGTATTGCAAGAAAGAGTCATTGAACGAGTTGGGTCCAATACCTTGATTCCTCTGGATATTCGAGTCATCGCCGCAACAAAAGTTGATTTAAAGCAAGCAGCTCAAGCAGGCACCTTTCGTCAAGATCTCTACTATCGCTTAAACATTGTCACATTAGATATTCCACCACTTCGCCAACGTAAAGAGGATATTCCTGCGCTTTTCCATCATTTTTTGTTAGTGGCCGCGGCTCGTTACGGTAAAGCGGCAACCGCACTCTCTCAACCTGAAATGCAGCGCTTAATCAGCCATGACTGGCCGGGAAACGTGCGCGAACTACGCAACGCCGCAGAGCGCTATGTGCTATTGGGGAAACTGGCTCAGTTAGGCGACAGCGAGCCATCACAAAAATTACCCACCCATTTAGTCGAACAAGTGGCCGAATTTGAAAAATCCGTGATCGAACAAGCATTGATTGAGTGTGGTGGGCGTATCAATGAAACAATGGAAAGGCTCAACGTACCGCGTAAAACGTTGTACGACAAAATGCAGCGTTACGGATTAGACAAAGAGCTCTATAAAATATAGAGCTCTAATAACATACCGCAGCCATAGAAATTTCAGGTCAGCATTTTGGTTACTTAGTGATGATTTCCGGCCCCATTAAGGTGGTTGGTAACCAAGTGGAAATCCAAGGCACGTAGGTCACAATCATCAAAAATAGGAACATAATCGCCACCCACGGTAGCGCCGCTTTCACCACATTCATCATCGACATTTTGGCTACCCCTGCGGTGACAAACAAGTTTAACCCGACGGGCGGTGTGATCATCCCTATTTCCATGTTCACCACCATCATGATCCCAAGGTGAATGGGGTCAATACCGAGTGCGATGGCGATGGGGAAGACCAATGGAGCAACAATGATCAGCAGCCCTGATGGCTCCATAAACTGACCACCAAGTAGCAGTAATATGTTGACTACAATCAAGAATGTTATAGGCCCGAGACCGGCGGAAAGCATCGATTCGGCAATAATTTGCGGAATGCGCTCTTCGGTCAGAACATGTTTCAATATCAATGCATTGGCGATAATAAACAGCAGCATAATGGTCAATTTGCCTGCATCAAACAAAGTCGCTTGCGTATCTTTATGGAAAAAGGCTTGCACGATTTTGACCAAGGCAGGTTTGGTATTTTCTTTGTCGGCGAACGGCCCCATATCTTTGTAAACAAAATTGGCAATCAAGAAAGCGTATACCGCTGCCACCGCAGCCGCTTCGGTTGGCGTAAAGATACCACCGTAAATCCCGCCGAGAATGATCACCACCAGCAACAAACCCCAGCTGGCATCTTTGGCGGCGAAGATCGCTTCTTTCCAACCCACAAAAGGTTGTTTCGGCAGGTTTTTAATTCGTGCAAAAATGTAGATAGCAACAATCAGCATCAAACCCGCTAATAAACCTGGGATCACACCGCCTAAAAACATGCGCCCTACCGATACATCGGTCGCGGCTGCGTACACGACCATCACAATCGAAGGTGGGATCAAGATGCCCAATGTGCCAGCATTACAAATAACCCCAGCGGCAAACTCTTTGCTGTAGCCATTTTTGACCATTCCAGCAATAACAATACTGCCGATCGCCACTACTGTCGCCGGTGAAGAACCTGACAGCGCTGCAAACATCATACAGGCCACTACCGAAGCAATCGCCAGCCCTCCCCGAAACCAACCCACCATAGCGATAGCGAAACGGATAATGCGTTTTGCCACACCTCCGGTTGACATAAAGCTGGAAGCCAAAATAAAAAATGGAATCGCAAGCAAAGTGTAATGGCCTTCAAAAGCGTTAAACAAGGTTTGAGCCACTGACGCTAAAGAAGTATCGGAGTGCCAAAGTAGGAACAAAACGCTGGATAATCCGAGCGAGATAGCAATGGGTACACCGACTAGCATAAAGCCGATGACCATAACAAACAGCAGTAAAATATCCATGAATTAACGCTCCTTGCGAGAATCAATAGGCGGGGTCGCTTCGCGGTTCGGCTCTAACATGGTCTCGCTCACTTGTGCCATTTCCGCTTTGAGCGCTTCAAGATCTTCCTCGGCTTCATGGCCAGAAATCATTCTGTCTAACTTACCGCTGAGAATTTGATAGGCGATTTGTAAAAAGCGAAAAGTGAGTAATCCCATTCCGATAGGCAATGCCATGTATGGAATAAAGCGCGGCATTTTTTCATAGCGCTCCCCTTCATTGAGCCAATCGGAGAGAAATTGCAGCATTTCCGGCATAGGAATATCGTCGGTTTCATACCAAGCACGCTCAGTCGCAAACGGATACCAGTAATTCCACGAACCGATGAGCAGTAAAATAGAAAAGGTTAAACAACAAGCCACCGCGACCAGTGCAGACACTTTTCGCATAGTTGCAGGCACCATGTTAATGACCACATCAACTCCGATGTGAAAGTGTTTCTTTACCCCATAGGACGCACCAACCAGTACCATCCATGCAAACATGAACACGGTTAATTCCAATGCCCATAAAATGTTGCCGTTAAAAACATAGCGATAAACAACGTTAACGAACGTTAATAAGGTCATCGAGCCCAAGAAGAATGCAATCAGCATTTCTTCAATCGCATCGGTAAATCGGCCGACTTTAGAGAAAAAAGAGTGTTCCATGTGATACATCGCTCTCATAGTAATTATCGGAATTGACTCAAGGTCACCGCACGGCTTCAGGTTAGTTATCAATGAGACGAGCAATAAACGCGTTGAGTCCAACCCCACCATGCAAGGTGGGGTTGGAGGCTGATTATTTGTTTGAAGCCAGCGCTGCCTCAATCAAATCTGAACCGATGTCTTTTTCAAATTTCTGCCACACAGGCTTCAGCGTTGTAACCCATTGCTGGCGCTGTTCAGGTGTGAGAGTGCGGATCACGCCTCCGGCTTCCAACACGTATTGTCTATTTTGGAGCTCGACTTTATTTGATTCCGCATTACGCGCTTCAGTGACTTCTTTTAAAATGGTCGCGAACTGGTCACGCACGTCGGCTGGCAGGCTGTCCCACCACTTGCTCGATGTCACCACTAGGTAGTCCAAAATGCCGTGATCGGTTTCGGTAATGCCATCTTGCACTTCAAAGAATTTCTTACCGTAAATGTTGGACCATGTATTTTCTTGACCATCAATAACTTTGGTTTGCAAACCGCCATACACTTCTGCAAAAGACATTTTTTGCGGGTTTGCACCAAGCTGCTCAAACTGAGCAACCAGTACATCAGATGCTTGCACACGGAACTTTAATCCTTTTGCATCCGCCGGAACGAGTAGAGGTTTATTGGCTGACATCTGTTTCATACCGTTATGCCAAAACTCCAACCCTTTTACACCACGACGTGTCATTGAATTCTTTAGTTTTTCACCGTCAGCCGAGTTTTGGAAACGGTCAACTGCGTCCACATCCTCAAATAGGAATGGCAGGTCAAAAATACGGAATTTTTTGGTGAATTTTTCAAATTTTGATAATGAAGGCGCCGCTAGCTGCACATCGCCGTTTAGCATGGCTTCCAATACTTTATCGTCATCGTATAAGGTTGAATTAGGGAAAACTTGTAGGCAAGCCTTACCATTCATCTCCTTATTAACACGCTCTTCAAGCAGCGAAGCCGCAATACCTTTAGGGTGCTTATCTGTATTCGTGACGTGGCTAAACTTAATGACGATTTCGCCGGGGTCGCAATTTGCGGCCGCATTAAAACTGGTTACAGCAAGAATGGAAGCGGTCAGCAAAGTCAGTGGCTTTAACATTATTATTCTCCTTGATTGAACATATCAGCCCCATCAATGGGTGCTGGTTGTTTTCTATAAGGCAATTAACAAGCCAACATGACACATTCCATTAACAAGCCAGTAACCATAAGGTGTCACCAGCTATTCAGTTAACAACAACCCATAGAATCTTATGATAGAAAGCAAAAATGGGTAGAAAATGACCCAAGGAATATGAATTTTGGGTGGGAAATGACACCCAGCTAAATCCATCAAAGGGCGGCGATGAGAATGACAAAAAATGTGAAACAGGAAGGAAGCGCACCCTCCGCCCAAACAGCAAGCCTAGTTTGGGCACTCCCCCCGAGCTCTTTATCGGAGAGCGCGCTAATTGGTTAGAACCGACAGATTATGTTAGTAGCACACAGAAAGTGGTGTGCTACAAGAAGAGGGTGAGCAGGCAGGCTAAAAAACCTACCCACTCTGGGGGTTAGGGCTACATCGCAGCTTTCACCGCTTTCGCTAGTTTTTGTGCTGCTTGTTTTGGATCCGCTTTTGGATCATTGAAGAAGTTCGTTACGACATCAAAAATCGCGCCTTGGGCATAGCTGGTTGTCGACATACCATGGGCAATACTGGGCACAAGGTTGTTGGACTTAGCCGTCGCTTTAAAGGCCGCCATTGAGTCCAACGCGCACTGGTCAAATTTTGACATATTCATATCTGTGCGTACCGGGATCGAGCCTTTGTTGAGGTTAAATACCTCTTGGAATTTAGGATCTAGGATCGTGGCGGCTAGCGCTTTTTGCGCCTGCTTATTGTCTGCATCAGTTAGCTCAAAAAAGACAAAACTATCGACATTATGGATAAATTGATCGGCCGTACCTGGCGCGGCCACGCACAGGTAATCTTTACCCGCAACTTTGCCCGCTGCGGTAAACTCACCTTTTGCCCAGTCGCCCATGATCTGCATCGCCGCTTCACCATTTATCACCATTGAAGTCGCAACGTTCCAATCACGGCCTGGAGAGTTAACATCAATGTAGTCATGAACTTTTTTAAACTGGCTAAACACGTCAACCATTTTGTCGCCCGCGAGCACAGCCATATCAAGCTCAACAAACGCTTTCACGTAATCTTGTGAGCCAAGAACGCTCAACGCCACCGTTTCAAAAACCGTCGCGTCTTGCCAAGGTTGGCCACCGTGCGCCAGTGGCACATAACCCGCGGCTTTGATCTTATCGCCCGCAACAAAAAACTCGTCTAACGTAGTTGGCACTTTAGCACCCACTTTAGCCAGTACCGCAGGGTTAACCCACAACCAGTTGACGCGATGCACGTTAACTGGCACGGCCACATACTGGCCATTCCACTTCATGACATTGGTGATCATCGGTGGTACGACTTCATCCCAACCACCCAGTTTGGCTACATCATTAAGATTCGTGAGAAAACCAAGCCCCGCCCATTCTTGAATATCGTGTCCTTTAATTTGAGCCGCCGACGGTGGGTTACCCGACACCGCGCGCGTTTTCAATACCGTCATGGCACTTTCACCACCACCACCTGCGACAGCGAAATCTTTCCAACTATGGCCTTGCTGCTCCAACATTTCGGTGAGCACAGCTATCGACTTGGCTTCACCACCGGAAGTCCACCAATGGAGTACTTCCACTTCACCAGCGTGAGTCGAAGGGATGAAAGAAACAGAGAGGAAAGATAAAGCAAGCAGAGTGTTATGAAATTTCATCATCATCTTCCTTGGTTTTGATTCGGCAAACCTGATTCGCAAACTTTTATTAACCATTAAAGTGCTGATCGTTTACCTACTAGTCTAATCAAAGAAAATTTTTTTCGTTGAAACAAACCGTAATTTTAACGTAACGAAAGCGTTACACTACACCGCTAACGTAGGTGGGATAAAGACTTGTGCTTCCAGACCACCATGAGCTGGATTGCGTAAAATGAGATCTCCGCCGTGTCCATGTAAAATACTTCGGCATATTCCAAGGCCAAGACCGTGGCCTTGATCATCATCGGCAAGGCGAAAATAGGGCTCAAAGACCGCTTCTAATTTATCTATCGGGATCCCCGGGCCTTGGTCTTGGATGGTGATAACCGCCCACTCTGGATTTTCTTCCAACTTCACCCACACTTGCTGACCATACTTCACGCCATTGCCAATCAAGTTTGTCAATACTCGTTGAATAGCTAGAGGCTTAGCGATTATCGGTTCAAGCTGTGTAGGCGTAAAATGGACCACTTGGCGAGTTAAGTTGTACCCTTCAGCAATCGTCTGAATCATCTCATTGAGATCAATACTGCTGTTATTTTCGTGTAAATCGGTATCTCGCACGCACTGCAATGCCCCTTTAACCATCATCTCTAGCTCATCGAGATCGCGGTTAAATTTTTCGCGCTTAACATCGCTTTCGAGCAATTCAGCCCTTAGGCGTAAGCGGGTGATGGGTGTTTTTAAATCATGAGAGATGGCCGAAAACAGATGTTCTCTATCGGCCACGTAACGTCGAATTCGTTGCTGCATACGATTGAATGCGCGGGTCGCCGTGATCAATTCTGTCGCCCCCTCTTCACGCAAGGGACGCTGGGCAATATCCATACTCATCTCATTCGCCGCTTTGGCTAAATTTCTCAGTGGCCGAACTTGGCGGCGCATAAGCAAGTAGGTCAACGCTAACAAAATGGTGGTGGAAAAAAAGAGAAATAAGATCTGCTCTTTTCTTAGTAGAGTGTCATCCAATTTCACGTATGGAGCGGGAAGTAGCGCCGCCACGTAAACCCATTCATGGCTTGAGAGTTCAATTTGCACCACCAGCACTGGCGGGTTTAACGGTTCAAGTGTGAGTGTATGGTAGGCCCAGGACTTGGGTAAGTCGCTGAGAAAAATATCGTTTTTTAGTAACCGCAAATGTTCTGGTTTGGTAAATTCAACTTGAATACTCTCAACGTTATTGAGCTTTTGTTGCAACACTTCCCTCACCGCGTCGACTGAAGCTCGCTTGAGCGGCGTATCGATAATCGGCTCCACAGTCAATGGCTCTTTATTGAATGAGACAAAAAAACGGGTTCCCCCCATATTGCGAATTTGATCCAGCACGATATGCCGATACTTGACGGGTAGTGATTGAAAAAAGGTCACGGTGGAAGCAAACATACCAGCCATGCTAGAAGAAACGGAACTGATCCCTTCCAACTCTTTTTGTTTAGATTGGCTGTACCAAATCGCCGTTGCAATGCCCTGCGCTATCACCACCGCCAACAAAGTCAGCAGCAGTGTTCGTGAGACAAGAGAGTTGGGTTTTAAGCGTGAAAAGAGACGTCTTAGCGTCATTTTTAATGGCCGTAACTGACCGGAACGGCCAGAATATAGCCGTTGCCACGCATAGTTTTAATGTAGTGAGGGTATTTTGCACTATCACCCAATCGCTGACGTAAACGGCTAAGTTGCACGTCGATACCTCGCTCAAAAGGGAGCGCTTCACGTCCACGAGTAGCAAATGAGATGGTATCGCGATCAAGCACTTCCTTAGGCCGGGTTAAAAACAGCATCAGTAGTGCAAAATCACTGCCCGACAAGTCATGCTCATCGGCACGCTCTAGATGTGTAATTCGGTGTGACAAGGTATCGAGTTGCCAATCACCAAACGTAATTTGTTTGGGCAACGCATCGGTTGTTTTTTCATCATTGACTTGTACCCGGCGCAGCAAAGCCTTGATGCGCGCCATTAACTGACGCGGGTTAAAAGGTTTCGCCACATAATCATCCGCGCCAATTTCTAAACCAATGATTTGGTCAGTTTCATCAGAAACCGCGGTCAACATAATGATAGGAACGTTCGAATGACGACGGATTTTTTGGCATAAAGTAAAACCATCGTCTCCGGGCATCATCACATCCAACAAAATAAGATCGGGATAACTGTTACGTTCCAAATAGGCTAATAGCTCGATGCCATCCGCGGTGGTGACGATATCAAAACCAGACTTCGTCAAGTACTCATCTAATAATTGCCGAATCTCTTCGTCATCATCCACGACTAGAATGCGCGTTCTTGCCTGCATGTCCACTATCCATATTTTCAACTGATCGGCCTAGTGTAGCTATAGGTCATTTTTTTGATTATTGATATTTATGTAAAGTTTGAATTCTGTCTAGATAGAGATCACAAAATGCGTTACTTATGAGGAACAACTGATTTCCATTTTTTTCCCCCATTCAGGAGGAAGCTGGGCAAAATGACTCTTTTCCGGCTGCTCAGCATAAGGGTTGGCTAACAATTGTGCTAATTGGTGCACTTGTTGGTAATCACCTTGTTCTGCTTTATCGATCGCTTGTTGAGCCAAATAATTACGCAAAATATATTTCGGATTCACTTTTCTCATCTCTGCGCAGCGCTGCTCAATCGAAATCGCGTTCCCCGAACTGTCGATTTCTCGCTCACAACGAGCCAGATACTGTTCAAGCCAAGACTGAGCGGCAGCGCGGTCAATGAAGAGATCCAATACAGGTTGCTCCCCTTCTCGATCCAAGTTGGATAGTTGCCGGAAAAAGCGAGTGTAGTCGGTGTGATTTTTGGTTAATAACTCAAACATTTGCTCAAACAACACAGAATCACCGGACAGAGAGGCCAACACCCCCAATTTACGACGCATTTGCTGGCTAAAATAACGGCCGAGCTGCGCTTCAAACTGAGCGAGATCCGCTTCCAGATCGCTTCTTTCAACTAACGGTGACAATGCATGTGCTAAAGCGGACAGGTTCCACAACGCTACGCGCGGCTGCTGATCAAACGCGTAGCGGCCTTGATAATCAGAGTGATTGCCAATATAAGTCGGTTCATAATCATCGAGAAAAGCAAAAGGACCGTAGTCAAAGGTTTGACCGAGGATAGACATGTTGTCGGTATTCATCACACCATGGGCAAATCCAACCGCTTGCCAATCGGCAATCATCTTAGCAGTACGCTCAACAATGTGACTAAACATGGCCGCATAAGGTTTTTCTTGTGTAAGGCAATCAGGGTAATGCCACTCAATCACTTTATCAGCCAGTTGCTTTTGCTCTGCTAATTGGTTGGTATAGAAAAAATGTTCAAAATGACCAAAGCGAATATGGCTCTGCGCTACACGTACCAGCAGCGCACCTCGCTCTTGTTTTTCTCGATAAACAGGCGTGTCACTGCTCATCATCGCTAATGCTCTTGTGGTCGCAATCCCAAGACCCACCATCGCCTCACTACACAAGTATTCGCGAATAGTGGAGCGCAGTACGGCGCGGCCATCCCCCATACGCGAATAAGGCGTAAGCCCTGCACCCTTCAAATGCAGATCATACACTTCACCCGTTTTACTCTCGATTTCGGCCAACAGTAAGCCACGGCCATCACCTAAATCAGGGTTATAAATACCAAATTGATGGCCCGCGTATTTCATCGCTAATGGCTTAAATTGCGCGGGAATAACTTGGCCAGACAGGCTGTGCAGTAGCTCATCATTAGGTTGTACTGGTAAAGACAAATCGCCAGCCAGTGAGGCATTCCAAGCAACCCAACGCACATTGTCTAAAGGCGTTGGGTTCACTTGAGAATAAAAAGCCGAGGGTAATTCACCATAGCGAGTGTGCAGTGTTACTTGATCCCAAATCGACATGCGAAGTCCTCATAATATGGTTTTTGGTTAGACTTTTGCACGTTAGCAAATACTTGAGCTCTAGACTAGGGTATTATTAGGCAAAGTTGTCACCTATTACAGGTCACATTCAAGGTGAAGTCGATGTTATCCATTTTTGATATTTTTAAAATTGGTGTGGGCCCTTCTAGCTCACACACCAATGGGCCAATGATTGCAGGCTATCAATTTAGCCAAATCATTGCTGATTTAACGCAAGTGGCAAGAGTGCAGATTGACCTTTACGGTTCATTATCACTTACAGGACGTGGCCACCACACTGATCGCGCCGTGATATTAGGTTTGCTGGGCAATAAGCCTGACACCATCAAAATCACCAGCGCCAATCAAGCGCTAGCGCATGCTATTGAACACGGTGAGCTTAATTTAGCGGGAAAAAAGCTCATTCCATTCCAGCTAAAAACTGACCTCCTCTTCCAAAATACTAATCTTCCCTTACATGAAAATGGTATGACGATTACCGCTTTTGGAGCGCAAGGAGAAACGTTAGCCTTTGAAACTTACTACTCGGTGGGAGGCGGCTTTGTTGCTACCGCCAAAGAGTTGGAACACGGTAGTGCAAATGCACCCGTGGAGGTCGAATTTCCTTTTACTTCTGCTGATGAATTACTCTTTAAAGCCGAAAAACATGGCTTAAGTTTAGGCAGTCTCGTTTTGCGCAATGAAATAGCGTTTCATGATCTTGAAACGATTAACCACAAAGCCGATCAAATTTGGAAAGTGATGTCGCTCTGCATGCAGCGCGGCTTTGAAACGGAAGGCATTCTCGAAGGTGGATTGCATGTCACGCGCCGCGCGCCAGCACTGCTCAAAAAGCTGGAAGCTAACGCGGCGATTGAAAGTGACCCAATGGAGATCATGGACTGGATTAACCTGTTTGCTTTCGCGGTCAGTGAAGAAAATGCAGCGGGAGGGCAAGTGGTCACCTCGCCAACCAATGGCGCGGCAGGAGTGATACCCGCCGTATTAATGTATTACCACCGCTTTATCCGAGAGCTTGACACTAAGCAGTTGAAAGATTTCCTCGCCGTGGCTGGCGCTATTGGTATTTTGTACAAAACCAATGCTTCTATTTCGGGGGCCGAAGTAGGCTGTCAAGGGGAGATTGGAGTCTCTTCCTCAATGGCGGCGGCAGGGTTGACCGCGCTAAGAGGTGGCAGCAACGAACAAATTTGCATGGCGGCTGAAATTGCCATGGAGCATTCATTGGGTATGACATGCGACCCAATGGGTGGCTTAGTTCAAGTCCCTTGCATCGAACGCAATGCAATGGGAGCCGTGAAAGCGATTAACGCTTCACGCATGGCCCTAAAACGGACCAGCAAATGCTTAATTTCTCTAGATAAAGTGATTGAGACCATGTACCAGACGGGGAAAGATATGAATCGGAAATATCGTGAAACCTCGTTAGGCGGCTTAGCGTTAATCCACCTATCACCACCTTGTGAGTAGTAGTACCGTTCAATCCTCATCAAGCCCTGTGTGAATACAGGGCTTGTTTAAGCGGTAAATTCAGGAATGCGTAACTCTTGGTTCTGAGTAATCGCTTCTCGCTGCACAATCCACTGAAAGCTGAGCGACAACACACAAATCTCAACCGCACAAACCACTAACCAGACGAGTGACAATAATAATGTCAATGGCAGAAAATGCAGATTAAACAAGGGCTGTAGTAGTGCGTTGATAAGCATGGGGATCACACCTATCAGCACAAATAGTGCTTTGGCGTGGGGCCTTGACATTTGCCACGCGACACTCAAACCTCTAGGTTGATGATCTAGTGCTGTTGCTGGCAAAACTAATGACCAGCGGGAGATAAACCAGCCAATAGGCAGCATTGCGGCATAGGTACAAAGCTGGATTAACCACATTGGCATAGTCACTATATTTGCCAGCGAGCCAATGATAAACATGGGTATGATTAGAATGGCAAACAGCATAGCGCCTAAAGCAGCCCACCATCCAATAAAGCACAATTCACGCGAACTTAAATAAAAAATCGTGCTCAAACGGCAAGATTTTTCACCCAGCAGAACCAAACGATGCAAGCGCACTGTCGCCATCGCCGCCGTTACCGTATAAAGCACATAAACAATGACATTCGTTAATGTAAACAACTGTTGTGGATCATCAAAGTCAACAACACCAATCGTGAAATAGAGATTCACCACCAAAAAAGGTGAAGATTGCAGCATGAGAGTCAGCCAATTTTTTTGGACTAATTTTAACGCACTCACCACAGTATACTGAATCGGTAGCTGCTGATATTCCATGAATCTATTCCCTGACAAATAAGTAAGGTTAATATATCGAAAATAGATCCCACTTGTTCTAAAAGCTCTGTGATGCCAATCCAACTCCCTGCACTCATTGATAACAATCTTATTGGTATCTCAGAATAGCGACTCGGCAACGAGGCACTATTCTGAATAAGGAGACAATCGCTGACACTGAGGTATCTCACCGCATTTGAAGAGTTCATGCTAGAATGCGTCGAATTTGCGATGAGTTGCACTCAAAGTATTAGGGCGTAGCGCCTTACGATGAGAAAGCCATCGCTTGCTAACTGTTTTGACTTTTTAACTCTGAGAGCCCGCATGCCATTTTCCAATCTAGGATTGAGCGATCCAATCTTAAAAGCCGTTCACGAACTCGGCTATTCTGCCCCAACACCGATTCAAGAACAGGCAATCCCTGCCATTTTGACGGGTAAAAATGTCATTGCGGCAGCGCAAACCGGCACGGGTAAAACCGCTAGCTTTGTACTGCCCATTTTGCAGATGCTTAGTCAAGGAACAACTCAGCGCGCCAAACGTGTTCGCGCATTAATTTTAGCGCCCACTCGCGAATTGGCTCTGCAAGTGGAAGAGAACGTCACTCAATACGCCAAGTATCTGCCCTTAACCTGCCTTGCGATGTACGGCGGTGTCGATTCGCAAAAACAAAAACAACGCTTGATTGAAGGGGTGGATATTTTGATCGCCACGCCGGGGCGCTTGCTTGATATGTATGGCCAACGCGCCGTTCATTTTGATGAGCTTGAAGTGTTGGTGATGGATGAAGCTGACCGCATGCTCGACATGGGTTTCATTGAAGACATCAATAAAATTGTTGATCGCCTGCCACTAAACCGTCAGAACTTGCTGTTTTCGGCGACCCTTTCTCGCCCAGTGCGCGAGTTGGCCAAATCAGCCATTAATGATCCGATTGAAATTGATGTCGCTGGTTACAACCGCACACCAAATCAAATCGAGCAGTGGATTATCACTGTCGATAAAGATCAAAAATCTGCACTACTGAGCCATTTGATTACTGAAAACCAATGGCAACAGGCGATGATTTTCATCGAAACCAAACACGGTGCGGCAAAGCTGGCGAGCCAACTGGAAAAGCGTGGCATTGCGGCAGAGGCGTTTCACAGTGGCCGTAGCCAAGAAGTTCGTGAAAAATTATTAGCCGATTTCAAAGCAGGTAAACTGCAATTTTTGATTGCAACGGGCGTTGCCGCGCGCGGTATTGATATTGACAACTTAGAAAGAGTGGTGAATTACGACTTGCCTTATCCTGCGGAGAACTACATTCACCGTATTGGACGAACCGGTCGTGCTGGTGCAACCGGTGAAGCAATTTCTCTCGTATCACGCGATGATTTTAAAAACTTGTGCATGATTGAAAGCCGCTTAGGACATTTGCTTGTGCGTAAAGAAATTGAAGGTTTCACACCGAAAAAAGACGTGCCTATTTCCATTTTAAATTACCACTTGAAAAAGCGTGATAACGAGCACTCAAGTGCACCGCGTCGTAGCCCTCGCCCTAAACAAGAAAAACGCTCATAAGCATAATGTTTCTTTACAAATCCCACCGCCCGGTGGGATTTTGTTGACTAAACCATTCCCGCATCACACTTTTACGCCTTCTTTCTCTCTACGCCCCAAAATCACTACTCAAGGATGATTCTGTCTTCATCAACTTCTATTAGCCTGCAACTCATCTCCTATTTCTCGCATCCCATCATCGCTTAGGTTGACACGTTATGGCTTACAACAAATACACTATCTATCAAGTTTTCACGCGCTTATTCGGTAATACAAACTGTTGCAACACACCTTGGGCAACGAAAGAACAAAATGGCGTCGGTAAATTAAGTGACTTCACTGACGATGCACTCAATGCAATTCATCAACTTGGGATCACTCATATTTGGTATACCGGTGTTTTACATCACGCACTGGTGGGTGATTACCGTGCATGGGGAATAGAGAATGATCACCCAAGTGTTGTCAAAGGTAGAGCGGGCTCGCCTTACGCCATTAAAGACTACTATTCGATAAACCCTGATTTAGCCGACGACCCAGCTCAGCGTAATCACGAATTTGAAGCCTTGATTAAGCGTACACACCAAGCGGGCATGAAAGTCATCATCGACATTGTCCCTAACCACGTGGCGCGCCAATATCAAGGGCTCAATAACCCTGTCGGAGTCAATGATTTTGGTGAAAATGATGATACCAGTGTGCAATACGCCAGGGACAATAACTTCTATTACCTACCCGACACCTCCTTTAAACTGCCAGATATTCCCACCTCATTGCTACCGTTGGGCGGTGAATGCCACCCAGATTTAGCCACCCCGTTTTACGAACACCCCGCAAAATGGACAGGCAATGGATCTCGTTTAGCCAAGCCGAACATCGATGATTGGTATGAAACCGTCAAAATAAACTACGGCATCAAACCTGATGGAGGAAAAGATTTTGCCGAGCTTCCGCAGCAATACCGTTTCCTATCTCACCTTGAACACGCCGTTTTCTGGCAAGACAAAAGTATCCCGGATTCATGGCGTAAATTTAGGGATATCGCTCTTTATTGGCTCGATAAAGGCGTGGATGGCTTTCGTTATGATATGGCCGAAATGGTACCGATTGAATTTTGGAGCTATCTCAACTCGGCAATTAAGCTACACACCCCCGATGCTTTTTTAATGGCAGAGGTGTATCAGCCAGATTTATACCGCGATTATATCCAGCTCGGGAAAATGGACTATCTGTACGACAAAGTCGACCTTTACGATAGTCTCAAAGCCATCATGCAAGGACACGGCTCTACCAAAGAGATTGGTCGTATTGAATATCAACTGCGCGACATTGAGCATCACATGCTGCATTTCTTGGAAAACCATGACGAGCAGAGAATTGCCTCGCCTGAATTTGCAGGGGAAGCACATAAAGCACGCCCAGCCATGTTGATTTCAGCCTGTTTATCCAGCTCACCAACCTTGCTTTATTTTGGGCAAGAAGTGGGCGAACCGGGAGCGGAACATGCCGGCTTTGGCCAGCCTTCTCGCACCTCTATTTTTGACTATATCGGTGTTCCACAACACCAAAAATGGATGAATAACGGCGCATTTGATGGTGGCCAATTAAACGAGAGCGAGAAGCAGCTGCGCCATTTCTACTCAACATTACTGAATTTAGTCAAACAGAGCCCCGCACTGACCGGTGAATATCATGATCTGTACGCCGCCAATGTTGAACACTTCTCCGACCAACAAGATTACTTATTTGCCTTTGCTCGCTCTAACCCGTCACAAAAGCTGATCATCGCAGCGAACTTCAGTGCCACAAGTGGCAAAACCGTAAAACTGCATTTACCTAAAGCATTGACCACTTATTGGCAGTTAACCTGTGGTGAGCACACTTTATTCGATCCGCTAAATCAACAAACGCTGACGCTCTTCGTCAACGAACAAGAGAGCTATGTGATGATCGACTTCACCCCACTTTCGACCCATTTCATGGTTCTCAATAATATTTAAACCTCAAAGAGAGTCATTGGTCTTCTTTCAATACAACAAGCCAGCATCTTCATCGTGCTGGCTTGTTTTGCTAAACGCTATAAGGTTAAGGCTTGCTTTAAGTGACTTTCATTAACACGGGCTCTTGATCAGATTCCCGCTTATGCTGACTGGGCAAAATGCCTAAAGTATGTAAAAAGGTTTTGAGCATGATGGCGTAAATGAACATCATAGGAAGGCCTGCGACCACACAAAGCGACTTAATGGTTTCAATCCCTCCCCCAGCCAAAAATACACTTAAACTGATCAGCCCAATCGCACAGGCCCAAAGCAATTTTACTCGATTATCGGGATCACCATTCAAAGCCAATTCATTGGTGGTGAGCATCGCCGTCGCAACACTCGCACTGGACATAGTGGTCAGCATCAATAAAAACTGAATGAGCAGAAATAGCCCAAGCACCCCATTTCCCCCAGGCAAGGTTTTTATCAATGAAACCACTGCGTAGGTTAAGCCACCTTCTGCCATCCAGCCCTGAACGGGTAAACCGCCCAGCATTTGAGCCCACACCGCATAGCCACCAAAAATGGAGATAAAAAATGCGCAGCCCAAAGCGCCCATCAAGATGGTGTACAAAACCACTTCACGAATCGTTCGTCCACGAGAAATTCGCGTGATGAATAGGCCCATCATAATCAAGTACGCGTAATACCAAAACCAATAGTACTGAGTCCAACCTTGTGCAAAACCACTTTGCTGAACAGGGTCTGTCCACAATGACATTCTAAAGAAATTATCCAACATCACGCCCAGCGAGTCAGTGAAACTATTAAGAATGAAAGAAGGTTGAGTCGCCAATAATACAAACAGGGCAAACAACACTGCCATGCTGACTGTCCAGTTAGAAATCATGTTGATGCCTTGATTAAAACCAACCCCCATCACAACCACTAACGCAGCCACAAAAAGCACAATAATTGTGCCTTGTAAGCCAAGGCTATTCTCAATCTGTAACAGCTCTGCCACACCGGCGCTAACCAAGGTCACAGTTAAGGCTAGCGAGCTAGCAAACGCGGCCAACGTACCAAAAATCGACAATAGATCGATACTTTTTGCCACCAAAGGATGGTCACCCACTACCGAAGAACACAAACTGGAAACTTTTAACGTGCGTTTTTTTTGTACATAAAATGCATAAGCAAACGGAATCGCTGGAAAGCAGTAAATCGCCCAGCCTGTAATGCCCCAATGAAAAATAGAGTAAGTAACGGCCCATGCCGCAGCAGGATAACTATTAGGCTCAGCAAATAACGGCGGTGATTGTAAGAATACATCGGTTCACCTACCCCCCCAGAAAATGAGGGACCCCCGCCGGGGTAAAAAATCCCCCCGCCGTAAGAAAAATTACTGTATTCGGTTTTTTCTTCACCTAAACGAATGCGGCCGTATTTCGAACACGCCAGCCACAGTAAAAAAACCACTAACGCCAAACTTGCCATCTGTACTAACCAGCCAAACCAGTGGCTCACCCAGCCCATAGCTTGCGCCGCCATCGCTTGAGAGGTGGCTGGATAAAGCGCAGATACCGTTAACAAAACAAGCACTAACGCAATCGCAGGAAAAGCCAATCCATAATTAAGATTTTTCAAAACTGCGCCTCCATTCATAAAGTGCTTGAATATGGCGAGGGGTGATGCCACAACATCCGCCGATCACGGTTGCACCGAGGGCATACCACTGCTTGGCAAATGCGAGATAATCTTCTGCACTAAACTCACGCATGGCTTGTACGGTTTCGTTAGCAGCGTGATCCGATTTAATCGGCGTAAAACTGTTTGCATAAACGCCGATTTCAATCTTTTGCGCTCGGCCTTCCAACACCATTTTCGCCTGTTGAATGGCATCAGCCATCACCTCGGGTATTGAGCAGTTAAAGAAAATACCCGCCCCACCCGCAGAATAGATTTGTTCTGTGGCTTCAGACACTGACTGCCCAGAACGCAATTGTGCGATATTAGAGTCATCTTTCAGAGTCAGTGCGTAATAGCAAGGCTTGGTTGATGAGGCAAACACCGATTGGATCATGCTCAACTCTTCTAAACTGGCAATCGTCTCCGCTAACCAGACGTCCACATAAGGATCTTGTGCTTTATACAAAGTGAGTGAAATCGCTCGCGCGACTTCGGCTTGAAAGAGATCAGGCCGATAGCTTCCCATAGCCGGTGGCATAGAACCCGCCACTAAAATCGGACGTTCTGACTGTTGTGCTACTTCCGCAGCAATCTGCGCGGCTAAGTTCGCTAACCTTGCACCATCGGTTTGATATAGTGACTCGCCCAAGTGAAAAGGGACACACGCATAGCTATTCACCGTGATGATGTCGGCACCGCTATCAATAAATCCTTGGTGAGCTAAACGAACATGTTGTGGAGATTCAATCAGCGCTTGCGCGCTCCAAAGTGGCTGAGAAAAAGGAGCGCCAATTCTTTTTAATTCACGCCCCATGCCACCATCAAGAAGGGTTAATTTGCTCATAATATCGTATCCATAATGCTTTATTGGTCAGTGCCATTGAAGCATACTGTGAGCAAGATCATAGTGAATAACATTGAACTGCAATATGAATTTTATTCAAGTAAGTGACTTGATTTATCTATTCTTTTTCGCAAGGTCACTATCTGTTGTTCATGCTGTCATTCGTGCTGTAATTCTTAGAAAACATGGGGCTTGGTCATTTCACAACAAATACTCAACGCATCATAAACAACTCTTCATGGAACTGAGTTTCAACGTCTACATGGTAAGGCTTCAACGCCTGTTTTAAAGTCCGTGAAAACGCAACAGGGCCACAAAAGAAAAACTCAAAACCACTTAAATCACCACACTGGCGAGCAATAGTCTCGGCAGACAAATGCGGCGCAATGCTTGAATCAATCACTGTGAGGGAGACACCTGCACGCAATGCTTTCTGCTTAAGCTCATCACACAGGGCTTGTTGCTCTGCATGGTGGCAGCAGAAAAACAGATAAGTAGCCGGATGCGCTTTTACCGTGTGTAAATAATCTAACCCAGCCATAAATGGAGCGATGCCGACACCGCCACCAATCCAGACTTGCGGCCTATCACTATAAAACTCAAATCGTCCATATGGACCTTCGACCTCAATCGGCTCACCCACGGTAATTCTCTTATAAAGGCCTGTGGTAAAATCGCCGAGCTCTTTGATCAAAAATCGCAGCTCATTAGCCTCATTGTACGAAGCAATAGTAAACGGATGCGGCTCTTCGCCAACAAAACTCAAATAGGCAAACTGCCCTGCTTTGTGTCCGGGCCAAGGTTTCTCCATCTTAATTCTTAAATCTAACGTTTGGCTCGCTGCGCAGTAGTGGCATGCGCTAATCTTCGCTGAATAACGTGCATTTCGGCCCACAAATCCAAGCAAACTGTAGACTGCTGCCGCGGAGCCAAGCGCAATAAACATCAACACTAACCAATAAATCGGCCAGCCCCAATACGCCTTTTTCAACAATAATACCGAATGCCCAGCTAGCAAAAGGTACACCACCGCCATCAAACGGTGCGATAAGCGAAACGGTTTGTATTTAATGGTTAGCCACAGTGATACACCCACCAGCAGCAATAATGAGTAGAACCCCCATTCGCCAATGGCTAACCCCATCGGGCGCATCTCTTTTACCCAAAGCGCAAAACCCGACAAGTTCCCCTGTGGGCCAGAGCCATTGAGCCGATTAGGTTTAGTCAGGAGCTCAAGTGCGATCATCCATTTCGGTATCTGGTAACAAAGCCAGTGAAATAAACCAAGCAACGTGGCCGAAATGCCCAGCCATTTGTGTATTCGATAACCTTTATCGATTCCTTGTGTCCACTGTTCAACAAGGGGCAAACGAAGCGCCAGCACCATAGCCAATGACATCGCCACAATGGCCAAAATGCCTGACCACTGGATAAAAGCCGATCGCCACTTGAAGAGGTTTTCAGACACCAAAAGCGTTGGCTCGGCTTGCATCCATAATACCGAGACAACCACTATCACAATCAATACCGTTTTGCTTACTCTGCTCATCACAATAACCACTTAAATAGAAAGGTTATCTAAGAGTAACAAGCACAACGTAAAGTAGATGAAGTAACAAGTAAATCTGTGTAAAGACGGCAATCCAAACTCTTTAAGCGCTATGTCCTTTTATTGAACGCAGAAAAATCTGACCAATCAAACAACGCTGATCTTCCGCACGATAATCTTAGGGAGGGTCACTGAATTCTGTTAGAATGCGGCCCCTTCAACTAGCGTGTTAAGAGATGATCATTCGTGATGCCACGTTGTTTGAATAAAAAACCAACGAAAACCATACACCCCTGCTGGCCTCGGTTAGTGAACTACTTAGGAACTCGTTATGATGACTGAAGAAGAAAGAATTGAATTACAAAGAAATAACCCATTACACGGTCTTAAGTTAGAAACATTACTGCAAGAACTAGTGGATTTTTACGGTTGGGATATTCTCGATACGGCAATGCGTTTTAACTGCTTCCATACCAACCCATCGGTTGCCAGCAGCGTGAAATATCTCAATAAAACCGATTGGGCGAGAGAGAAAGTAGAAAACTTCTACCTATATCGCTTTAAACGTATGCCACGCGCTTCAGCTGAAGAATATGATCTGCCACCGCGCGCGCGCACTTTCCCACATGGCCTCAAACCTAAAGAGCCAATGGAGCTGACGGTTGATTCCATTTTAAACTCACAGGCTAAAGCGGCTTCTGCCCATAAAGAGCGTTCCGCACGTAACCGTTCGTTTCGTCGTTAAAGAACGATAAGTCAGTGATCGGCTCACGACACAACAAATCGGTTGAGCACAAAATGAATGTTGGTGTAAGAGAGAACCTTGCACCAACATTTTCCATCACAACATTTCAGCGTAAACCTTAATTATAAATAGGTTGCCATAAGCAGACTTTCTGCTGCTTACGTTGGTCATACAGCCATGTATATTGGCAATGATTATCGTAACTATATCGCCCAGTCTGAACCTTATATGGCCCAAAACTCACACCTTGTAAAGATTGAAAACGCCCTTGATAAAGCAATGAGAAGTGCAAGTGAGGGCCGGTGGACGATCCACCTTCACACAAAGCAATGGAACGCTGATTAGCATAAACACCCAACTTACTGTCTTTCGTCACCCACTGATTATTCGCGACTTGGATTCCGTCCATATGGTAATAGTTCGTCGCCCAACCGTTTGGATGCGTCACGCGCAGTTGGCACCGAGACATCACCGACACGTAGCCATCATGCGCGGCCGTTACACTGTAAGTTGGCGCGCCCCAAGCTGGCCAATCGTAAGAAACGTCGATTGAAGAAAGCGGAAAACCTGAGCCACTGTGCGCATGCGTACCGTTAGGTATCCACTGATACCCTTTGCGCCATGGCCACTGCATAAACCCCTCACTAGGCGAAGCAATGAGGTTTCCCATACGCATAGGAGCTGGTGTGTTTTGTGGTTCGCTGAAAGCACCAAACCAAAGCTCATATTGCGATTTCCATAACGCCCAATCATCCACCCGATTCAATTGCTGCATGACCGCTAATGTCGCAGCATTGTAGTGAAGAGCCGATGAACTTTCTTGATAGTGATAAAAACGCTGAGACAGTTGATTCGCAATATCTTTGATCTGCCGCTGTCTATCGTCCAAGCTTTGATCCAAAGCACTCTCTTGTTCTAATAACGCTAAAGTGGTCAATAACACTCGAGGATCAACCCCCGTTGCCCCAGCCCAATGGCTAACTGACTCGACAAGCTCAAGCCAATGTGGCTGATGGGTACCAATAAAATCTTCAATATTGAAAGGACGTTGATGAGGTCGAAAAACAAACTCATCATCGCTAATCAGAGAAAATGGCAGTTGGCTCTCTGCAAGCTGCGCTTCGTTAAGCCGTGGAGTATCGACATCAGGATACAACTGATGGCTTACCGCCATTGGGCTAAAACAGATAAACCATGTCACTAAAGAAGATTTGGTTAGATTCATT